>CAMWLX010000288.1 GCA_947175225.1 uncultured Porphyromonadaceae bacterium | reverse complement strand
AATTTATAATTGGGAATATTTGAGCCTTTTGGGGTGTGAAATTGTTATAATGGAAGTTAATAACCTTTATCAAAAGAAATATTATGAAAGTATCTGATCGAGTGAGACACTTTTTCCACGTTGTGTCGAATGTTAGGCCTATCGTATGGATAGGGTCGTACGTTGCCCTAATGCCAATTTTTGCTTTGATTTATTGGGCACTACCCGATGGACAGTTCCGAATCCCGGATGAAGCCGGGACAGACTTCGGATCTTGGCTCTATTATAGCATCGTGACAATCACTACACTTGGATTCGGCGATTACACGCCGGCTCATGGGTGGGCGCAGTGTGTCACTGCAATAGAAGTCATGTGCGGATTGACCATCTTAGGATTTTTCCTTAATGCAGTTGGGTCGATGAAGTCAGAGATAGATGTCACTTCAGAAATTGAGAAGCAACGTGCATTGCATTCGGCACAAGAAAAAGATAAGCTTAAAAAGATGAGTCCGGTGCTTTTGAAGCGTCTTAACACATTCATATATAACTGCGAAAACAATGCTTCAGAAAATGTGCTGACACGTTCGGCATTTAATATTGCACTTGCACTTGACTCGCTTCAGACGAGAGTAGACCTGACAGAATGGCCTGAACTTCTTGAGAATTGCTTCACTCTTGTAGCGGATTGCCAAATATTCACAGATGAACGTCAAATAGGAGAAGCATCTGAAGAACCAAAGGCAGAGTTTACAAAGCAAGCAGCCGAGACAGCACGGAAGATTCAGACACTTCTTTCCACTATTTAGAGAAAATATAAGATTATTTGATGTAAATATGTAGAATATTAGGAATTTTTGATTAACTTTGCAATGGATTGGTGGAAACGCAGATCCATTGCAATTTAATTAACCCCAAATTTATTGATTATGTATCAAAGACAAGTTACGTTTAAAGAGGCAGTTGAGAGGGCATTGAAGCTGAACTACTGCAATTTCAGCGGACGCGCATCGCGGTCTGAATTCTGGTGGTTCCAACTGTTTGCATTCATTCTCGGAATCGTAGTGGAGATCGTATTTTGTTGGAACCAAAATGTCATGAGCATCGTAAGCGGACTCGTTGGCATTGCCCTGCTGCTCCCTAATCTCGGTATAGATGTAAGACGCCTGCATGATATCGGCAAGAGCGGCTGGTGGATTTTTCTTTCACTCATTCCTATAGTCGGCTGGATAATTCTTCTTGTATGGTATTGCAAGGACAGTCAGATGGAAACGAACGAATATGGTCCGGTGCCAAATATGGTAGGATAAGAAAAAGATTGTAAAAAAATTTAAACTATGCAGAACATATCGAAAGTAACAAAAGAAATGGCCCTCGAATATCATGAGGAGGGAAAACCGGGGAAAATAGAAATAGTCCCCACCAAACCTTACGCATCACAGCATGACCTCGCGTTGGCTTATTCGCCGGGCGTGGCATTTCCATGTCTTGAAATAGAAAAGAATCCTGAAGATGCTTATAAATATACCGACAAAGGAAATTTAGTAGGCGTCATAAGCAACGGAACAGCTGTGTTAGGGCTTGGCGATATAGGCGCATTGGCCGGCAAGCCCGTGATGGAAGGGAAGGCCCTACTCTTCAAGATATTTGCAGGACTTGATGCATTCGATATTGAAATTAATGAGAAGGATCCGGAGAAAATCATTCAGATAGTCAAGGCTATATCCCCTACTTTTGGAGGAATTAACCTCGAAGATATCAAGGCTCCGGAATGTTTTGAGATTGAAACACGCCTTAAAGCTGAATGTGCCATACCGATCATGCACGACGACCAGCATGGCACAGCCATCATTTCTGCTGCCGGACTTCTCAATGCCCTCCAGATCCAAGATAAGAAAATAGAGGATATCCGTCTTGTAGTGAACGGTGCGGGAGCAGCTGCAATCAGTTGCACACGTCTATATGTCCAATTAGGAGTAAAGCGTGAAAACGTAGTGATGTGCGACTCAAAGGGTGTGATCAGAGCCGACCGCCCGAATCTGAATGAGCAAAAACGAGAGTTTGCCACTACTCGCGACCTTCACACTCTGGAAGAGGCAATGGCAGGAGCGGATGTTTTCCTTGGTCTCTCTGTAGCAGACGTAGTCACCCCGGAGATGATACTTACTATGGCGGCAAAACCGGTGGTATTTGCATTGGCAAATCCTAATCCGGAAATAGATTATAATCTCGCCATGGAGACCCGTCCTGATATCATTGTCGCCACAGGAAGATCCGATTACCCTAACCAGATCAATAATGTGATTGGATTCCCATATATCTTCCGCGGAGCGCTTGATTGCGGCGCGACAGGCATCAACGAGGCCATGAAGATAGCAGCTGTGCATGCAATTGCTGAACTTGCGCATCGTCCTGTCCCGGCAGTAGTGGATGAGGCATACGGGATGAACAATATCAAATTTGGCAGAGAATACATCCTTCCAAAGGCACTCGATCCGCGTTTGCTTCTTTGTGTAGCTCCTGCTGTAGCAAAGGCAGCTGCGGAATCAGGGATTGCCAAGCGGCCGATAACGGATTGGGATGCCTATCAAGTGAGACTGCGCAGCCTGATGGGTGACGATGGCAAGATGATGCGCCGTATCACAGAGATAGCGCGCAACACTCCTAAACGTGTCGTCATCTGTGAAGGGAATATGGATAATATGCTCCGCGCAGCTGTAAGATGCCACCACGAAGGGGTATGCAGACCGGTAGTGCTTGGAAATGAAGAGATGATTGAAAAGCGTGCAGCTCGCCTTGGGCTGTCGCTTGACGGAGTTGAGATTATCAATCCACGCCATGACCGCGAGATGGACACTCGCGAACGCTATGCAAGAATCCTTGCTGAGAAAAAATCGCGTGAAGGCTTCTCATATGATTTGGCACTTGAAAAGATGTTTGAGCGGTCGTATTTCGGAATGATGATGGTAGAGACCGGAGATGCTGATGCTTGCCTCTATTCATCTTATTCAGCCGGCGAATCTGCTGCAAGCGATGTGGTTTCAATCATCGGGCTGCAAGATAGCTACAGCCATTTTGCGACAATGCATATTCTCAATACCCGCAAAGGCACTTACTTCATTGCTGACACAGCCGTCAACCCTGACGCGGATAAGGCTGCCTTGGTTGATATTGCTCGCCTTGCCGACCATACGGTGAGATTCTTTGCCATTGAGCCTCAAATTGCAATGCTCTCATATAGCAATTTCGGATCATCTAAACATGAAGAGGCTACGATGGTGGCTAAGGCGGTCAAAGAGCTTCATGAGAATTATCCTGAAGTTAATGTGGATGGAGAGATGCAAGTGGAATATGCAATTGACACTGAGCTGCGCGACCATACATATCCATTCAATATGCTAAAGGGAAAGAAAGTCAACACTCTGGTATTCCCGAATCTTACGGCAGCTAACACCACTACCCAAATGCTGCTGAGCATGGGAGTGGGTTCTATCATCGGTCCTATCCAGATGGGATTGAAGAAACCTGTCTACTTCACCAACAGCAATGCGTCGGAGCGCGAGATCATCGACCTTGTGACAATCGCCGCTATCGATGCCATTACTTTGGAGAGGAAGTGAACCTCAATTTAATGCATAATGCATAATTCATAATGCATAATTGTTAGTCTTGGAATTCAGACGATAAACATCTGGAGAAAAAAAGAAGCCTTGCAATTCGATTGCAAGGCTTCTTTTTTTGCGGAAAGAGAGGGATTCGAACCCTCGGTACCCGTAAGGGTACAACGGTTTTCGAGACCGTCCCGATCGACCACTCCGGCATCTTTCCTTCGATTGGGATTGCAAAGTTAGGGATTTTTTTTCAGATGACAAAATTTTTATTCAACTTTCGCAAGCGAAAGTTGAGGTTTATAGGTTTATGGGGTTATATGTTATGGGGTATAGGGTTATGGGATTAAAAGGGGCGGATTGGCGCGGATTACTGACAACTATAATTTTCAACTTAATTTGAGATGACCATGAAAAAAAGGGGCTGTTGCAGAACCTACCCAAGTTTAGGCTCTGAGAATTGGATATTTGGAGTCGACATTGTGATTTCGGGAAAACCCTCTAAATTTCAATTCTCAGATTGTTAAGATCAAGATCTAAAGCGAAAATATGGGGAAATCGGTCTTCTCAGGCCGATTTTTTCATGTTTTTGTGCAATTTTAGGATATTTAGGGCCATGAGTTCAAACCCAAGATCCATTCTGACCTTGGATTTACCGAAGTGACGGAAGCGTGTGTAGCCGTGATTGTGTTTGAGTTGCCCGAAAACCGGCTCCGGTTCCAAAGACCGCCGTCTTAGCTTTTCCTGGTTTTCCGGAAGGTCAAGCCTTTCCCTTGCCTTCCGCTCTTCCCTGGCATTGCCCAGCTTGCGGTGTATCTCGCCGCGTTTGTTTTTGGTCAGGACACACTGCTGCCTGAATGGGCATCCTCCGCAATGGTCACATGTCATTACCGTCGTATCGCTGCGGAATCCACTCCGGGTGTATCCCTCTTCCACCCGTATGACCCTCATCAGTTTCCCGTTGGGACATATCATCGTGGTATCATCCGGCGACAGCTTGAAGCCGAGCCTGTCATACTGGCCTTCCTTGACAGGGCGCCGTGTTGACTCCGCATCATAGTTTGGGTACTTGACCACAGCCTCGATCCGTAGCCTCTCAAGGCCGACATAGACTTCCTCACATCCATACCCGGCATCCTCCACCACAGCCCTGGGCTTCATGCCGTTTTCTTCAATGCATGTGTTTACAAAATCCATCGCGATGGACTTGTCCTCGGCTGAGTCATAGGCATCATAATTGGTGACGTACTGGTTCTGCGTGGCAATCTGCACATTGTAATTTGGGGTCGCCTTCCCGTCATAGCCGTCCTCCTTGGCGTGCATGATGCCGCAGTCAG
The DNA here is from genome assembly GCA_947175225.1 of uncultured Porphyromonadaceae bacterium. Lineage (GTDB taxonomy): Bacteria > Bacteroidota > Bacteroidia > Bacteroidales > Muribaculaceae > Lepagella. The sequence continues at coordinate 12 of CAMWLX010000288.1, read as the reverse complement.
GGTCTGTGGGGG
>CAMWLX010000287.1 GCA_947175225.1 uncultured Porphyromonadaceae bacterium | reverse complement strand
CATTTGCTCTACTTCTGAAATACGTCAAAAGATCTAATTTTCTATTCTTTATGTTTTTATCAATTCTCATATGTTCAAAATACTTTTTGACTACAAAAGTACATAAAAATTATGGAATTTTTTATACAATCATGAAAAAAAGCTAAAATCAAAATTTATAATTCTCAATTATTATTGTAGTGCCGAAGGATGCGGATGCGTAATTGGCGCTCATATGACGCTTGCAGGCGGTCGGCAAGAGCATTGATATAGTCGGCTTTTGCCTTTTCATACTCAGTGGCATTCGCACGTCCATTGTCATATTTGACAGTCATGGCATCGAATGCCGCTTTTGTGTTTTCTACAGCCACTATCGAAGCCTTTTCCTTGCTCTGGGCTGCTACAGCTTGGGCATGGGCAGTCGATATGGTCTTATATAATTGTTGGCGAGTATTGTCAAGGTCAAGTTCTGAGTTCAACTGTTCAAGACGTGCTCTTGAAATTGAATTGCGAGTGGAAAAGCCATCGAAAATGGGGATGTTGAGGGAAAAACCAAGCGACTTAGAGAAATTATGGCGCATCTGCGCGACAAAACCTTCGTTTGTAAAACCCGATGTCTTATAGTAGTTTGTTCCAAGTCCGGCATTGAAGGAAAGTGTGGGGATATAACCGGTCTTTGCCACTTCCACATTTTCATTGGCTGCCTGTTTGCGGATTACTGCGGCGCGCAGAGTATGGTTTGCCATCTGCATATTGGTCCATACCTCTTCGAGCGAAGGGATGGGAAGTTGCTCATCCTGGAAAGGGAGAATGTCAAAGCTGCCATCATTCTCTATATCAAGGAGGTTTGTGAGATCAAGAAGAGCCATTACACTGTCGTTTTCTGCATTTACGACTGTCAACTCGTCACGACTTACCTGCGCACGTGCTTCAAAAAGATCAAGTTCCGGAATCTTACCGGCTTCGAGGAGAATCTCCCGACGTTTCAGTTCATCTTTCGATATTCCAAGACTCGTACGTGCCACTCCAAGTGCTTCTCTGGAGTAGAGTGCCTGCAAGAAAGCTGCCATTACATTGATAGTGACATCATCTTTGGCAGCCTCAGACTGCTCCACGAGAGCCTTAAGATATGTCTCAGCATACTTCACAGAGCGCACCACGCGCAGACCTTGGAAGAGGGGCACCGACAATTGCGCACCCACTGAAAATGAGCTTGTATTGCGGTTGGCGTATGTATTGTCTGCAGTCAACCCTCGCCCGAAACTAAAGTTTTGGCTACCATAGCCGCTTAGGTTTGGGAGTACACGGTCTTTTGCCTCGGTAACGGCAAGTTCACCCTGACGGGCAGCATTGAGACGTTGGCGCACCTCGACATTGTGAATCAGAGCATAGTTGATGCAAGAATCAAGGCTCCAAGGGGAATCTGCAAAAGACCATAGGCCAGATACCAGAAAAGAGAGCAATACTATTGTTTTTTTCATAACTAAATAATCAAATTATTGACACACTGAAGTTGTTTAAACAACTTCACTATCATAAATCCACTTTCAATGGTATATCTTCGACAGATATAGGCATTATGACTTGCGTAAGCTTGGACGAAGTCAACTATGAATTATGCATTATCTCAGAGTTTCTCGCCACGGATTACGTCGGTGTTCTTCAATCCTTTCTTTATTTCAACATTCAAACCATCGGAGAGACCTGTCTCTACTGCACGGCGTTCAAATTTCGGTGTCGGGACTGTATCGGTGCGGACATAGACAAAGGTGCTGTCTTTCTCGAATACCACGACACTTTCGGGGATGCTCATTACGTCTTTTGCTTCTGACAGGAGAATAGTGGCATTAGCGCTATAGCCTGAGCGGAGGGCAGAGACATCGTCGACAGTGAGAGCTGCCTTAATTTCGAAAGTGTTGGCACCATTATTTTCAGTCCCTTTCGGGGAGATATACTCCAGAACTGCCGAAGGATGGAGGTCGGCAACTGCTCCGATAGTGATATCCATGTTCATACCCGGCTTAAGCAGACCCACTTCGGTCTCGTCTACATTTCCTTTGAAGATAAGGTTTGTCATGTCGGCGATAGTGGCCACCGTGGTGCCATCATTCATAGTATTTGCCTGAATTACGGAAGAGCCCACCTTCACAGGTACATCAAGAACAAGACCGGTAATAGTGGCGCGTACAAGAGTGTTGCTTTCCTGTGAATTGAACTGCGAGACGCCTTCTTTAACGATACGGTAAGAATCTTTCGCATAGTCTAAATCCTGACGAGCCTTCACAAGAGTTTTCTCAGCATTTTCGTACTCTTCGCGAGAGATCACCTTCTTATCATAAAGCTCTTTTGAGCGATTAAACTTCACGAGAGCATCATCCACTTCCACTTGGGCTGCATCAATACGCGACTGTGCATTGGAAAGCTGCGAGGCCTCAGGGATGACCTTGATGCGGGCTATCACATCTCCTTCATGCACAAAGTCGCCGGCCTCAACATCGATCTGCGAGATGATACCGGATATCTGGGGTTTAATCTGAATCTCATCGCGAGGTTCGATCTTGCCATTAAGCACAGTTGTTCGCCTGATATCTGTCACTTCAGGAGTGACGGTAGCATAATGTTCCTCCTTTGGCTGCGAATTGCGATAGAGGAAATAGAAAGTGCCGACTACAATCGCGGCTACAATTATCCAGAGAAGGATCTTAAATACTTTTTTCATATCTAAATTGGGTTTTCAAGTTATCAAGTTTTCAGGCTTCAAGTTGTCAGAGTTCTCAGAAAAATTCTAAATTCTAAATTCTAAATTCTAAATTCTAAATTCTAAATTCTAAATTCAAAATTCTAACATGGAGAATTTCCCATCCTTAACCGCAAAAAGCCGACTCTCCCCTTTGATAGCACCCAATATCTCATCAAGGTGTTCACGATTCGTATCGGTAATGAAAATCTGCCCAAACCCTTCATCTCCGCTCACCATCTCCATTATCCTTCCCACTCGGCTTGAGTCGAGCTTATCGAATATATCATCAAGGAGCAATATCGGTGTCAGACCGGAGACTTTCCTCAGATAACTGAATATTGCAAGACGCAAAGCGATCGTAAAAGTCTTCACCTGTCCTTGGCTTCCGAGGCGCCGCATGGAATAGTCCCCAAGACCGGTAAGCAAATCATCTCTGTGAACTCCCTTTGATGTATATCCAAGCACCTGGTCTTTCGCTCTTGTGCTGTCAAACACCTCTCTGAGAGTTTGATCATTGAGAACACTTGAATATTTTATAGAAGCTTTCTCCGCATCTCCCGATATTTCAGAATATCTCGCGCGGAAAACCGGCAATATCTCCTCCACCCAAGCCTTCCGGGTATTATGGATGATAGCAGCAGATTCCTCCATCGAGGTCTCCAATGACTCATAGAGAAGTTTGTCTTTCACCCCGGCTCTCAGCATTCGGTTGCGGCTGTCGATACTGCGGTTGTAGCGTATCAGATGCGAGAGATAAGTTTTGTCGGCTTGGGAGATCACCATATCCATCAGCTTCCGGCGTTCTTCCGCTGCTCCACTTACTATGGCATGGTCGGCAGGAGTGACTGTTACGATTGGGAATTTACCTATATGCTCTGAAATGCGTTGGTATTCTTTGCCGTTGCATTTCAGAGTCTTTCCTTTTCCCTTCACTATACCGCAGCTTACATTTTCGCTCACTCCGGTGTCCATCGTGAAAGCGCCCTTCACCATCATCATGTCGGTGCCATGGCGTGGAATGGATGATTCCGGGAGTGTCTGCATAGTGCGGGCAAGACATAGGAAATGAATGGCTTCGAGAAGATTGCTCTTTCCCATGCCATTCATACCCAAAAGGCAGTTCACTCCCCCCGAAAATTCCAGAGAAGCTTCTTCTATATTCTTGAAGTTTACTATGTCGAGCTGGTCGATCTTCATGCGTTGTCTTCTTTCTCCCCGTAGGCAAGATCCCCTGCATCCCCAAGACCCGGCACGATATAACTGTGGGCGTTGACTTCGGGATCAATAGCGGCACACCACACCGTGGTTTTATCATCCGGGAAACGTTCTTTCACATATTCCACAGCCCGCTCAGAGGCAATCACCGATGCGACATGCACTTTGGCAGGAGTGCCCTTCCGAAGCAGTGCCCGATAGCCTAATTCCATTGAAGTGCCGGTGGCAAGCATAGGGTCGACAAGTATCAGAGTCTTTCCTTCCAAAGAGGGAGATGCCATATACTCTACAAGAACGTCAAAAGTATCTCCTTTCTCGTGATATTTACGGTAAGCGCTGACAAATGCATTGCCGGCATTATCGAATATCTGGAGAAAACCATGATGAAACGGCAATCCGGCCCTGAGTATAGTTGCAACGACTATTTCCTCCGAAGGCTTCTTGCATACGCATTCTGCAAGTGGAGTCTTTATTGTGACATCATCGTAAGCGATACGCTTGGAGATTTCATACGCCATCAATTGACCGATACGGTCAAGATTAGTGCGAAACCGCATACGGTCGCCCTGAATATTCACGTCGCGAAGTTCGCGCATATATTGGCTAATCACCGACGGGATCTCGGCAAAATTTATCACTTCCATTCGATTAAATTTTTGGGTCAAGTAGCTCGCAAAAATTAATGATATGATAAATGCGAGATAATCTTGAGTCAGGTTGGCTGCGGAGAGAAGGAGCTTAGCGAGCTAAGCGACTGAACGACAATGCCAAGATGGCCAAGATTAGCCGCAGTTATCATGTCAAGATCTTTCAAGCTGCTTGGTTTTCATATATCGTTTAATTTTTGTGAGCTACTTAATGTCACTAAATTAAGATCGTTTTACGGCGTCGACCAAAATAGCAAGCGCACTCCGTGCGCGTCAAGCGTCTTAAACTATCTTATTTTAATGACATTGAAGTTGTTTCGACTTATTTTTTTATTAAGATTTCGTCAGCTTTGCGAGCATAT
>CAMWLX010000286.1 GCA_947175225.1 uncultured Porphyromonadaceae bacterium | reverse complement strand
CGTGGCAATCCGACAGTAGAAGTTGACGTAATCCTCGAATCAGGCGTTATGGGCCGTGCAGCTGTTCCTTCCGGAGCATCTACAGGCGAAAACGAAGCTCTCGAGCTCCGCGACGGCGACAAGAGCCGCTACATGGGCAAAGGCGTCCTCAAGGCTGTTGCTAACGTAAACGGTCCTATCCGCGACCTCCTCATCGGTCACTCAGCTCTCGACCAGATCGGTATCGACGAAGCTATGCTTAAGCTCGACGGCACAGACACTAAGAGCAACCTCGGTGCTAACGCTGTTCTCGGCGTTTCTCTCGCTGTTGCTAAAGCTGCTGCTAACTACCTTGATCTTCCTCTTTACAAGTACATCGGCGGCTGCAACACTTATGTTCTCCCCGTTCCTATGATGAACATCATCAACGGTGGCGCTCACTCTGACGCTCCTATCTGCTTCCAGGAATTCATGATCCGTCCTATCGGTGCTCCTACTTTCAAGGAAGGTATCCGCATGGGTACTGAGGTGTTCCACAACCTTAAGAGCGTTCTCAAGGCTCGTGGTCTTTCCACTGCAGTAGGTGATGAAGGTGGTTTCGCTCCTAAGCTCGACGGCACTGAAGATGCTCTCAACGTAATCGTTGAAGCTATCAAGAAGGCTGGCTACGAACCCGGTAAGGACGTGACTATCGGTCTTGACTGCGCTTCTTCTGAGTTCTATCAGGATGGCGTTTACGACTACACTCACCTCAAGAATGGTGCTGTGAAGGAAGTAAACGGCAAGAAGTACACAAGCGAAGAGCAAGCTAAATATCTCGAAGAGCTTATCAACAAGTATCCTATCGACTCTATCGAAGACGGTATGGACGAAAACGACTGGAAGGGCTGGAAGATCCTTACAGACCTCATCGGCGACCGTTGCCAGCTCGTAGGCGACGACTTCTTCGTTACTAACGTTAAGTATCTCGAGAAGGGTATAGCTGAAGGTTGTGCTAACTCTATCCTCGTAAAGGTTAACCAGATCGGTTCTCTCACTGAGACTCTCCGCGCAGTTGAAATGGCTCAGCGCAACAACTACACTGCAGTCATCTCTCACCGTTCAGGCGAAACTGAAGACGCTACTATCGCTGACATCGCTGTTGCAACTAACGCTGGTCAGATCAAGACCGGTTCTGCAAGCCGTTCTGACCGTATGGCTAAGTACAACCAGCTCCTCCGCATCGAAGAGGAACTCGGCGACCGCGCTGTTTACGGCTACAAGAAAATCGCAAAGAAATAATCCCGATTACGACATCAACAAAAATAAGGGTCCGGCAATTCTGTCGGACCCTCTTTTTTTACTGCATCCCCAGTGTAGTTAGCGCACTCCGTGCGCGTCCCCACGCATCAAGCCCACACCCTACGCCCTACGCCCCACGCACATCACCTCCTCTTCGGCTGCCGCTGGAATCGATACTGCACCGACACCATAAAATACCGTGGCAGAGCATTGCTATAGCTGACCGTGCGCCCCGAGGCTGTCACAGCATAATTGACATTTGAAAGCTGATGCAGCATGTCAAATCCATCGATCATGAATGTCCACATCTTGGCTTTCAACGGCGTCCATGTCAGACGTGTGTTCCAGATGGCATCAGAAGTGTCAAGTTCCTTCACTCCATATCCTCGACGCGTATAAATGTTGAAGTCGGTGTTAATGCCTATATTGTATGGAAGTTTGAAGTTGGCTACAATGCCATAGCTGAGATGGTTGGCGTTGATGGTCTGAAAATCCGGACGCGAGGAATAACTGTGGCGGTTGAGAAATTCCCCGTTCAGACTGATAGATTGTTTCCCTATCTGCCACCCTAATGTCAACCGTTGGGAAATGGTATTGTTGTCCACATTCGATAATTGAGGCTCTTCTGTATTTGTGCCGATCATATCGGTATATTTGCCTAAAGTGGCGGATGTTGACGAAGAAGCTGTAAATTGGTTCTTCGGTCCAAACTGTATGCTGAGATTATTTGAAACCGAAAAATTCCTGTTCCCGTCTACGTTATACATCTTGCTCGTACGAATACCTGTTGTCGTGTCATAAGTATAGCCGCGTGTCAATGCGTTATGGGTGATCGAAGCTTCTATGGTAGCGTAGTTGCGTAGGGGATGTCTTTGCGATCCTATAAAGGTGTATGTCAGCCGTGGACGGAAGTTATACTCGACTTTAAGGTCCGGATTGCCCACGTAGATATTAAGAGGATTGGAATCGTCGGTGATGTCGACCATATCAAACAGGCTCGGTGCTTTTGGCTTGAGGTTCATCTCTAAGGTGATTTCATGTTTGGATTTTAGAAAACGATTATCATCTACTTTCGTATCTAATGACACCGAAAATCTTGCATCCCATCCTCCCATGGTGGTGAGGAAGAAATTTTTTCTTAAGGGATAGAAATGGTTATTTCTCGTATAATTGAGATGCGCATGCTTGAATGAAAATTCAGGAGAAATATCCACGGTTATCAAATACTTCTTTTCTCTGTTGAAATCACTGTAGTACAATGATGGTGAAATGCTGTGGGTATTGGAAAGAGTCCGTGATGTGTATGAATTATTAGGGTCGAGCGTGCTTGCCCATCCGGCCGGAAGTGTGCCGAATATGCCGATATCTTCCAGTCGGTCGAGTGCATATTGATATGAATCCTTGACTTCATCCGTGAAGAAGTATTCATAGTTGATGCTCAAGTTGAATCTCTTTATGTTTATCGTGTATGTCAGATTATTCTGTATGCCGAGGTAGGTATGAGGAGTATTGTCGATATATTGTCTGCGTACGTCTCCCGGCACTGGATTGCTCCCATAGTTGATATTATAGTCTTTCCAAATGTCTTCCTTAGTGGAGCGATAACGTATTCCGAATTCATCACTGAGGCGATCGTTGGTCTTTGGTATGAAGTAATATATGCCCGGAAAAAACTGAATTTCTGCAGTGCGGGTCTTTCCGTCCGATCTTGTCGATGCCCGGTTGAGGATCTCTTTCAAGGTTTCTTCGCTTCCATTGGTATATATGGCTTTAAGAGCCTCCATCGACATCTCTTTCTGCTCCTGCGAGAAAGTCCCTGACAGCGATTCCGATTCATTGTCCTTGTCTTGATAAATCCCCTTTACAACATATGTTGGCATACAGCGTTCCGTCCGTATCGTACCGTAATGGTATGAACTCAAGCGGAGGTTGCTGTTGTATGCTTTACTAAATGAGTTGTCATAGGTATTGCCGTCAGTAAGAAAATTGGTGGTGGCTGTGGTCGTTCGGTTGTCTGTGTAGGTTCGGGTGAAGGTTATGTCGCCGTTGAAGCGCTTTTTCTCTTCGGAATCTTGATAATTGTAATCGAAGCCTCCCATCTGATATTTGCGTGTGCCGGAGGGCATCATCTCAGGTCGCCATGTATCCTTCTGTCCCGGTTTGCGTGTGTCATTGAGATTGTTGAAGTTGGCGAGGGCGGTCAGGCGTGTTGTGTTGTTAAACCATAGTCCGAACAATCGTGCCATATATCGGTCCGAAGTGCCGTAGCCAAGTTGTGCGTTAGCAGTCAAGCCTGTGCTGTATTCACGCTTGAGTTTTACGTCCATAGTGAGATGTTTTTCTCCGTATGTTTCTTTCTTCCATTTCTCATCGGTGGTGTGTCCCTTGTATACTTCCACATTCTTGACAGTATATGCACTGATATTTTCAAGCATCAATTCATTGTTATTGTCAAAAAACTCCCTGCCGTTTAGAAGAAGCGACTCCACTGGTTCACCATTGACTAAAATTTGCCCCCCTTCCTTTAATTCTACTCCCGGAAGTTGGGCGATCAGTGCATCAAGCATCGACCCCTCGGCAAGTTCGAAGGCATCAGCGTTATATACGATTGTGTCTCCCCTGTTGTAGAATTTGATTTTAGTAGCAGTTACAGTCAGTTCATCAAGCTCCTTTGGAGCTCGCTCAAGAAAGACGGTTGGTATCGTTCTGCTTGTTTCTCTTTTTCCAAGATCCTTCACTTCGAAGCTTATTATCTTAGATGTATATTTAGGGCAACTCAACTCTATGTTGTATATGGAATCTGTCTTCGGGACACGAAAACCGTAATAGGATTGCTTGATGCATTCTCCCATTCTATAACTCATCCCTTGATCTGTCTTAACTGAATCTTTCGGATTCCCATTGGAATCCAACAAGACTGCCCAACCATCGGTAAGATCAGTTTTCCCCAAAGATTCCTTCAATCGTCCGGATATATAGATTGAGTCGTTTTGTGCTGAAGCCGAGAAGCCTCCGCATAATATTGAAATTAATAAAAATGCTAATACAAATCGAATTGTCAAATAATTGTGTCTCATGATAAAAACAGTTAATTAATTTATAGAGTGTTTAGTTAGATGTTGCGATTTTGTAGCTGACTTTACAGCTCGGAGAGCTGTAATCATGCCAAAACCCCGGACTTCAGTCCGGGGTATCCCCGACAAAAGCTCAGTAGCCTCGGAGAGGCGCTTTATGGTAGATTCATATAGCAGAACGCATTACTCCCTAAGATGTCTCTCTATCTCCTTCTCAGCATTCTGCCCGTCAAGATAAAAATGCGTCTTGATAAGATTTCCATCTTTCCCAATAAGCACTCCGAAAGGGATATAGTTGAAATTGAAATACTCAGAAATCCTTTTCCAATTTTCTGAGCTAATGTAGATATGCTCTCCCTGTATCCCCTTCTTTTTTTTCAGATATTCTTTGATTCGTTTACTTCCGCGATGCAATAGCACCCTGATGTTGGTAGCGGTGAATCCTGTTGATTCTGCTATTTCATCACTCGACATTCCGTTTATGGCTTTCATCAAGACAACTTTCCTTTCGTTTTCAGGAAGAAGTTTAATGGCTTTCCTCAGAGCGGCAACATTTTCTCTTCGTTCAACTTCTGATGCCGCCGTGACATCACTCGGTAAATCTTTATTAT
>CAMWLX010000285.1 GCA_947175225.1 uncultured Porphyromonadaceae bacterium | reverse complement strand
GTATTGTACTCTTCTCCATCCTTACTGTAAAATTCTACAGCAGAATCTATGCGATCGAGAGACTCAAAAGCCTCCAGCATCTCTTTCGCATTCTGAAATCTGTTTTCTTTCCGGGTTTCGCAAGCCTTCATTATGAATTTTGCGAATTTATCGGATATGAGGTGGTTCCTGTCAAGAATATTGACAGGGGGCTTATCAAGGATGGGAGTCTGACTGCTTCCCCAAGGATAGATATGGCTCAATAACTCGTATGCCGTAACTCCAAGAGCAAACGTATCTGCACCTAAGTCCCAATTCATCTTGCTTCCGACTGCAAGGTCTGGCGCCACATAACGGTATGTGCCTACCTTATGACGGTCGCCCTCCTTATTAGTGGCAATATTGAAGTCAATGAGCACGAAAGAACCGTCCTTCCGATACATTATGTTTTCGGGCTTAATGTCGCGGTGGATTACCGGAGGTTGCTTCTCCTGAATGTACACAAGTGCGGAAAGCATCTGTTTTAAGAACTCCTTTACTATGGATAATGGCAGGAAAGTATCGCCACTTGCATAGCGACGAATATCTGTACCGTCCACGAAGTCCATGAGAGTAAAGAACAAGCCTCCATTGGTTGTGCCGTTGTTGCGGAATCTCACAATATTAGGATGATTCAATTCATTGAGTGCTTTGAACTCATCAACTGTGGCCTGAGGACTTACACCTTCTTTGAATATCTTGGCAGCATACAGAGCTCCGGGCTGATATTGATGCTTAGCTTTGAACACCTTTGAGAAACCACCTTCACCGAGCATCTCTCCAAGTACGATGTCATTGGTAATTCGGTCTGTTGGCTTCAGGTCGTCGAGGTTACCGTTGGACTCAGGTGCTGACGATTGTTGTGTATGGGCGATGATTCCATTTTCAAATATGAACTGACGTATCTCGTCAATGTTTGCCCATCTTTCAATGGGATCCACCACGATTGTCTTTTCGCAAAGTTCATCCACCCATTTCTCTACGTTGAAATTAACCGCAGAAGGAAGTGAATCCTTTGGAAGTTTACCGCCTTTCATCAACAATTCCTTAAAATTGTCGAACGGTAACTTCTGACCTGTCATTAACTCATAGGCAAGTACACCAAAAGAATATAAGTCGGAAGCCGCTGAGTAATCACCTATAAATACATCTTCCGATGTATAAGCGTTCAAATCGAAATCCTCCAAATCTACAGTGACATTAAAGCTCGCATCGTCATGGGCCTCATTATATGCAAGACCAAAATTAGCCAAAGCAGCTCTGCGGTCAGGCTGAATAAATATGTTCTCCGGACGGACATCACGGTGAATCACATTTTGCTCGTGGGCAAGAGAAAGAGCCTCCGCAACATTCAATAGTATCTGAATCTTATCAATTTCGGTGAATGTATTACGAGCCATCTCACTCCGTAGAGATCTGTCATCCTGATAAGGCGTGATTACATAATAATGATTCTCCTCTGTTTCAAACTTGCTTTTTATGATCACACCGGAATTATCTGGGAGATAATCTTCTGTTATTTCTCCATTTTTCACCAACTTCTCATGTTTTTCAATCTGAGCAGGTGACATTCCAGCCCGATTCAAGGCGTAATCTCGAACCTTATACTTTTTGTCTGCCGGGAATTTCTTATGACATAGGTATTCTACATAATCGTCAGTTGTATCCAGAATCTCGTCAATAATCATTCCACAGACATTGGTACGGATATGTGCGCGACTAACGCTACTACCCATAAGATAGTCCACAATGTCAAACTGATAAGGCGTAATCGCACCTGCTGGAACGTAATGAGGCAATCTGTCTGGCTCTTTAATGAAGTTTATAAGTTCTTCATTAAGCAGGAATGTCTTGTTATCACTTGCAGATCCAGCCTCAAAGCCTGACTTGTTTTGGTTGAGGTTACTGAGGGTAACGATAGATTCAATCCAAGCAGCTTTCCATCTTCTATCCTTACGCTTCAGATAGTCGCTCAGAACTTTTCCTTTGAATGTTACGCCTTTGATAGGATTCTTTATCTCACGGTCGTTATGAAACCATGCACTGTCGTATGCTTCCAAACGTCCCTTATAATCCTTGTTCTCGATAAGATATATAGCATGAGGCGCAACTACGATGCAGTCGCACTCCATGAATTGAGTACCCCCGTTAGGATTAATATAGGGGTATTCACCATTCGGTATTATGTAATAGCTGTCAGGCAGGTTGACTTGGAGATAGTCAAACAAATGCTTCTCTCCGGCGTTTACCGGGCCTGTGCTATGTATTGGCGTACAAAGTTTTGCCATTGGTATGATTGGTGTTATCAATTATTCTAATTCCATTTCTCAATCTCTGCCTCCACCATGGCTATGGCTTTCAATTCTTTAACGTTGGCAAGATGGCGTTTGGAATGTGCATCTCTTACCATACGGTCAATCTCTTTCATGTCTTCCTCTGCAAGAATTGGAACAGGTATATCAAGAAATGCTTCTGGGATAGGTCGACATAGTTTCGTCCCGGCTTGCGTCCCTCTAATAAGGCGGAATCCATAATCTGAATTTAGCCACGCATAAAGGAATCCTGAAGGAATGTCACTTGTGGTTTTCATACGAATGAACTCTCCGGAAATGAGTTGTCCCTTCAAGTCCTCATTGGCGAATAGAACTCTACAAAAAGTTTCGTTTTCGCCAAGTGTGCCTACTCCAGCGACAATTATTTCTCCATAGGATACGAGATTAGTGAGATTGACATTGCGGGTAGAAATCCATTTCCCATTTATGATGGTGTCAAAGGCATCCGACTGATTAATAAGCATCACTCCTTTGCCCTTTTTCACCTCTATACGTGGAAATGAACCTGTGGAAAATGTAGTATTGTTCAACAAAATATTACGTAGTGGTCTTGAATCCGGCAGAGATTCTTTTAAACGTTCAAGTCTATTTGAATAGTTGAACGCATTAATTGAACGACTCGAAATCTCATTACTTCTGCGGGTGAAGCAACTTGGTTTTCGCGTCGCACTATGCTGACCGAAGTAATCATAATCTTCCGGCGTTAATGGTCGCAAACTGGCTTTCTCCTTTAAGAGTTTGTCCGCGGCCTCTAACTCATCTGTCGCCTCATCTCTCAATCGTGAGGAGTCTTTTATAAGCTGATTCACCTCACTCTTAAAAGAATCTGGAAAATTTGGGATAGGGATAACCTCGACGTTCTCAGGTTCAATATGTTGAATAACAGACCCAGAGGTACCCTGTGTTAACAAAACATATCCATACTTGGATGCGAGATATGCGTATATTAGCCCTGCCCCCAGGATGTTATTCGGCTTAAGCCGAATAACATCCTGGGAAGCAAGCTTCCCAGCATGTTGCGCGTTTGTAAACGCGCAGTTGCCTATCGTGCCTGAGCACGATATAAGAATCCATCCTGCTTGCAGAATTTTATCGGGAATATCATCGGTGTATTTTTTTGAAACCAGTTTTTCGTGAGATAAATCTCCTTTAAGCATTGCAGAACTACCTAAAAGAGTTATACCTGTCTTAGGATTATCTACATATACTCGCTTCCAACGACCGGCATGCCAAATTCTATCGGTTACTTTTCCGATGTTCAAGAGAGGATGTGGAGAAGAAGATATTTTCTTCTTTACAGTCTGAGCCTCACTCAAATGGTATGATCCATCCAAGCGAGAACGACATTCTCTCATGTCTGATAATTTTATCTTGCCGGCAATCATAATCCCATACTCTTTTTATATTCCTTAGCAATATCAGGAAGATCATCATCAAGGCGTCTCATACGCTCGACACGACTGCGAGTTACGAGTTCTCCATGACGATTACGAGCCGCCCATTCTTTCTTAGTCGGATAAAGGATTTCCGCGCCGTCATCGTCTCTTTTATATATGGGATTGCCTCGGCGGTCTTTGCCTACCTTCTCAGCTATTGCCATGAAGACTTCGTAATCTTCCTTTTGACCAAGTTCAATCCCTGTCTTCTTCTGCAAGAAGAGTAGCGAAGCCTGAACGCCTACTTGCGGCAGAAATGTCTCAACAGGAAGGTCTATGGATGCAATAAGTTTAAACTTAGACAATATCCATTCACGAACCTTTTCAGTATTAGGGTTGCTTAGGATACCGTCGGGTAATACTATAGCCATCTTACCTCCAGGCTTCAGAAAGTTATAGCACTGCTCGATGAAAAGTCCTTCAGGAGATTTTATCCACGCTGACAATTCATAGTGTTCTACTATGCCTTGAGCAACCTCCACCTTTGAACCGAAAGGGGGATTAGTAAATATCATATCGAACTTACCGAAGGCACTGTCTTTAGCTGCATGTTGGTCGCATGTGTCGTAATCACCTTTATTCTCAACACTGTCTTTGACAGCCTCATTGATACGTCCAAGATCGGGCAATGATCCATTCGGATATTCGAGCGAATTGATATTAAATATGTTGCTATGTCCGTCGCCGGCCATAACCATATTCATCTTCGCAGCTTTCTTCAAATCAGGATCAAAATCGAACCCAAATATCATTGATTCGGCATATTGACTAACTATCTTATTTATCCTCTCATCCGTATTTGCCAAAACTTCAATTTCGGCTTCCGAGCGTTCGGAATAGATGTTGCGCGTAATCTGACGACGCACATGATCGAGAACCATCACAAGGAAACCTCCACTACCACACGCCGGGTCGAGCACACGGCAGTTCTGATTGGGATTCATAATCTCAACCATACATTTGATGATATTGCGTGGAGTGAAGAATTGACCTGCTTCTTGTTTAAGTGTATTGCTTACAATTGTTTCGTATGCCGTGCCTTTGACATCAACAGTAGCATCGAGGAAACTATATTTTGCTATCTGTGACGCCACATAGGCAACCCCTCGATCAGATAAACTAATCTGCTCATTACCGTCAAATACTGTTTTGAAAAGATCATCTTTCTTCAGTCGCTCAAAGATGTCTTTGATTCTCTTGG
>CAMWLX010000284.1 GCA_947175225.1 uncultured Porphyromonadaceae bacterium | reverse complement strand
ATTCTCAATTCTCAATTCTCAATTATTCTAAATTCTAAATTATTAACCGATATTATGAACAAACGAATTCTACTTGCATTGGGCGTCGCTCTCGCTATCGCACCGACTGTGTCTGCCCAACGTGTGACCGACAACCTCGGTCGGGGACTCGTAGCCATGAAGACTGACAACGGTGTCTTCTGTTCCTGGCGTATCAACGCCGACGAATGGGACGGCACTGAATACAACATCTATCGAGGCTCCACGAAACTTAACAGCACCCCTCTGAAAGTATCCAACTTCACTGATGCATCAGGATCGATCAATGACACTTATACCGTAAAACCGGTCATAAACGGTGTTGAAGCTGCAGCCTGCTCTCCTGCCAAGGTCTGGGATAAAAATTACACCATCATTAAGCCGCAACACGCACCGGAAATTAAAGCTGGACTCGTTCCAAACGATGCTACGGTTGCTGATGTGGATGGCGACGGCGACCTCGAGATCATCATGAAGTATGACAATCAGGCTGCCAGCTATAGCAAAGGCGACAATGGTATCTTTACGGTAGTCGAATGTCTCGAAATGGATGGAAGCGTGAAATGGTGGATCAACTTCGGTCCCAATATCGGCGACTTCCAGAATAATGAGATCAATATAATAGCAACCGACTGGGACGGCGACGGAAAGGCTGAAGTGGTGTTCCGTGCAGCTGACGGAACCATTATACATCAAGCCGATGGCTCTACCTACACAGTGGGCGATCCCTCTATTAATTACCGAGGCACAAGCGATACTTTCCCCTCTGGCCAATGGTTTATACACTGGGGCAAGGAATACCTGATCTATGCCAATGGCGAGACTTGCGTCCCCTACGAATGCATCGACTATCCTCTGATGCGTGTGGAGCCGGAAAATAACCCCAACAATATCCTCAGTGGCGGAGCCTACGATACACTCGTCAACAACGAGTGGGGCGACGGATATGGCCACCGTTCTTCAAAATATATGTTTGCAGCTCCATATCTTGATGGCCGCAGACCAAGCCTTTTCCTTGCTCGAGGTATATATACCAAGCATAAGATGATCGCTTACGATATAGATCCTGTCAATCACAAACTCGTGGAACGCTGGCGTTGGAACAGTAACGGCTGGCCATGGCAAGGACAAGGCTACCACAACTTTGGTATAGCAGATGTTGACTGGGACGGCAGAGATGAAATCGTCTATGGGTCGATGGTGATTGACGATAATGGCAACGGACTTTCCACTACCGGTCTCGGACACGGCGACGCTCAGCATTGCAGCGACTTCGATCCTTATACCCATGGACAGGAAATTTTTGCCTGCAATGAGGAGCAACCAAATAATAACTTCCGTGACGCAACGACTTCCAAGATTTATTACCGCACTACCGGCGGAAACGATGACGGACGCTCTATGATGGGCAACTTCATCGACGAATATCCCGGTGCCGAAGGTATCTCTTCACGCGACGCTGCCCTAATCGGAGGTGCTTCTCACAAGGCAATCATCGGCGATGATAAATCTTCAGTCAGCATCACTCAAAACTACCGAGTGTACTGGGATGGAGACCTTTGCGACGAATCGTTTGACTATAGCAACGGTAAGAACACTGCCGGCGCAATCTATAAGGCAAAACAAGGCAGAATCGCTGTGCTCGAAGGCAGTAAGACCAACAATGACACCAAGGGAACTCCTTGCTTCCAGGGCGATATCCTTGGAGACTGGCGTGAAGAATACATAATGCGCGACGGCGACAATAACATCCGCGTCTATACTACAGATATCCCCACTGAATACCGCGTATACTCTCTATGGTATGATCATCAGTATCGCAATGCGATGAACTGGCAGATGTGTGGCTACAACCAACCTCCCCATACAAGCTTTATGCTCAGTGCATTTGAAGACAGAATCATACCTCCTGCACCTCTTACAATGACCGGTCGCACCGAAGTGCCGAACAACGGCACAATCGATGCTTCACTCAACGGAAAACATGTCATCATCTGCGAGACAGGAGACATGAATCTCTCAGCAGCCAATGGGGTCGCTCCTTCAATCCTTACTGTGAATACTCCTACTTGGGTAGAAGGACACAACGATAATGCCAAAATTACTACCAAGACATACACTCATACTATCTCAGCCGGCTCTTTCGGAGGCGATATGCGTCTGATCAAGCAGGGCGACGGCAAGCTTGTGATGCCGGCAGGCACTCATGCATATAGCGGCAAAACTGAGATATGGGCAGGTACACTTGCATTGGATGGTGAACTCTCCAACAGTCCTGTATGGATGAACAATTTCGGTGTTCTCGAGACATCTTCTCTCAATGCTCCAAAGGGAATCGACATGAATTATGCATCTGTTGTCCGTCTCGGCAGTCAAGAAGCTGCCGGAACTCTCACTACCGGTGAACTCACACTTGGGTTCGGATCAATTATAGAGCTGGATGCATTTGCAGACATGACAATCGACCAAATCAATGCTTCAAAGCTTATCATAGAGAAGAAGGATTGGGAAAATGGTCCGGAATATCTACAGCCAATCGTTAAGTTTGCAGCTCATTTGGCTGAAGGAGAAGAAACTCTTCCAACCGGCAGATATCTTATCGGTGAAATAGGAGAAATCAGCGGCAATCTCAATGATCTCGTAATTTTAGGTATCGACGACATGAAGAAAGAGCTCGTTTATGAAGATGGTAAGCTCTATGTCAATCTATCAGCATATGATGCCGGCATAAAGACCTGGTTCGGAGGTGAAGAGACATTGTGGGACATCGATAACTCTCTTGCTTTCAAAAATAATGCGACAAGCGAAAGTGACGTATTCGTTCATGGCGATGAAGTTATTTTCGATGACTCTGCTCTCACTACCGACGTTGTGATCAACGGCCGCTTGAAACCTTCTTCAGTTACTTTCAAGAACAATGAAAAGGACTACACTCTCTCAGGCGAAGGCCAAATTGTAGGGGAAGCCAAACTTATAAAGGAGGGCAATGGCACACTGACCATCAACAATATCAATAGCTATACCGGAGGTACATATCTCAAAGGAGGCAAACTTGTCGCAGGAGTATTTGCAAATAATATTGGTAATGATTTAGGAGCACTTTCCGATGTCAATTCACGCATATATATGAGCAATGATGCTACTCTTTGCGTAAATGCATCCGCAACTCTTGGACAACCAATCACTGTTTCGAGCGGCAATGCTGCTATCGAAGTCATGAATGGCAATACTTTGACCACATCTTCCAATATAACTGCTGCCAGCATTGGACAGAAGCTTTACAAGAAGGGTAAAGGAACTCTTAATCTTAATGGAGGAAGCACCCTTAATCGTCTTGTTATCGAAGAAGGCACAGTCAACGCTTCTGAGTCGAATAATGTCGTAACTCTTCCGAAGACTGTAGAATTTGTCAACGGTGTTCTCAGGGATCCTGATACAATGTATTCTTACAGCACCAATCCTACCAATTATTATGTGGGTGAAGGCAACAAGGGCACACTCTATTTTGACTCTCGATGCACTTATACGGGTAAACTTACCGGTGCGGGTACATTCACAATTTATGCTACCAATGTCCGTACAGATCTTAAAGGCGACTGGTCGGGCTTTGAAGGTGAACTCGTATGTGGTACACAAAAGACCGGCTCTTACGACCCGGATTTGAAGTGGGACAACAATTTCGGTATGCCGAAAGCTACTCTCAACATTCCTAATGGAATTACATTCCGCGCACAGGATTATAACATGAAACTTGGAAATATTAAAGGTAACGGTATCTACAATGGTTCCGGCACTCTGACTATCGGCAACGACGACAAGACCATAAGCTTCAACGGTACGTTTACAGGAAAGCCCAAAGTAGTGAAGACAGGCAAGTGTGACCTTAATATGACTAAACTGATGACAGAGATAGCGAGCCTGACAGTCAATGACGGCACTATGACTTTGAATGCTTCAAAGTCGCCATACAATAATACCTTCCTTACTGCTCCTTTGACAATTGAAGGGAATGGCAAGTTGCGCGGACGAGGCACGGTAGCAGACTTGACAGTGGCAGGAAACGGCATCCTTGAACCGGGTACATTCTCCGATAGCAACCCACACCATTACGGACCAATTTTCTCAAGCGGTAATGTGACAGTCAATCCGGGTGCTACACTCAGTCTTTATCTGCGTGCTGCCGGCAAGAACAACGACCGTTCTTATCTGAATGTCAAAGGCGTTCTGAAAATCGATGGCAATGTTAAGGTAGCGATGAATCCGGATTATGCTCCGGCGGTAGGCGATGAGTTCCAGCTTTGGATCACTGAGAAGTTCAGTGGTAATCCTAATATAGAGCTTCCTCAACTTCCTGAAGGTCTTGCATGGGACTTCACAGGTCTGCAGGATGCAACCGGTGTCCTCAAAGTTGTAGAAGGCTCTAATACAGGAGTAAGTGCTATCAGCGAAGGCACTTCTGTAGTTTGCAAGGTATTTGACACAGTAGGCCTCCATGTCGGCACATTTGAGACAACTAAGGCTAACGCAGCCGCAGCAGCCAAGCAAGAACTCAACCTTGAATCAGGTCTCTACATCCTCGTCCTTGAAGCAGACGGACTCGTTGAGACCATCAAAGTTCAGCTCTAACTGATACTTCCCGATTTAACGAAACGGTATAATTCCGATTAACCTTGAAGGGACGCACGAGCCGTGCGTCCCTATTTTGCATTCTCTCTGAATTTGCCACACAATGACGCGCCCGGAGGGCGCTAACTACACTATCATAGCAGAGTTGTTAGCACGCTCCGCGTGCGTCATCTCGCAACCAGGGGGCATTAAAAAAGGATGCACCTTACGTGCATCCTTAAAAAATCCAGTCAGAACAAAGAATTAAGCAAAATCAAAGAATTAAGAAAAATCAAAGAATTATAAATTCTAAATTCAATGTCACTAAATTAAGACCAATTTACGGCGTCAAGCAATGTAGTTAG
>CAMWLX010000283.1 GCA_947175225.1 uncultured Porphyromonadaceae bacterium | reverse complement strand
CCACTAAAAACAACGACCCGAACTCGCTGAATAACTTCACTTATCGCCGCGGCCAGGCTGTTTTGCTATCCGGAACTTATTCAAAAAGTGGCTTTTCAGCACTCTTGCAGGCCAAAAGAAGCGACAATATGGACTTCCGCTCAAAGAGAGTGATCGATGCTGAATATCTGTTGAGTTCTACTGTCAACCATCTTCCCGCTTTTACTCTGACTCAGACTTTTGCCCTTGCAGCTATGTATCCGTACGCTACGCAAGCTGACGGAGAATGGGCTTTCCAGGCTGATTTACGCTACCTCTTTAAGAAGAAGACCCCTCTTGGCGGAAAATATGGCACAAATATACGTTTGAGCGCAAGCTACATCTCAGGCCTGGACTACAACAAGCCTGCCGGCGCCCTTGCGTCTGACCGCGAACCCGGCACAAACCAATATAGCTCACCTTTCTGGAAGATCGGATCGCTTTACTACGCTGACTTGAACTTCGAACTCAACAAGAAACTTTCCCGTAAGTATCAGATGACATTCTTCTACATGTTCCAGAAATACAACCAGACAATCGTGGAAGGACATGGAGGAATGGTCACAAGCAATATCTTTATCTATGAGGGACAGTGGAAAATGGCAAAAAAGGCTCAACTCCGTTTTGAAGCCCAGTATCTGCAAACCAAACAAGATAAGGGAGATTGGATAGCAGGATTAGCCGAGGTGTCGTTTGCTCCTCATTGGATGGTCACTGTCACCGACACATGGAACAGTGCAAGAAATGATAATTATTATTCATTCCTCGTCACCTACAACCTCAAGGCAAACCGCTTTACATTTGGCTACGGACGCGTGAAAGAGGGCTACAATTGCTCAGGTGGAGTATGCCGATGGGTGCCTGAGACAAAGGGTTTCAATCTAACATATAATTATACATTCTGATGAAAACTTCTTATCTTACTATAGGATTATTCCTTCTCGCAGGGGTGGCGACAGGATGTGACAACATCGACAATGACGAGCGTTATATAAAGGTGGAGAAACCTGTAATCGACAATCCCCGTACTCTTCTTATCATGGAGTTTACCGGCAATAACTGCATCAACTGTCCCAGGGGAGCTGAGGTGATAAATCAAATAAAAGAGGATGAGGCGCAGGAAAGAGTGATTTCTGTAGGTCTGCATCCTTTTGGAGATATCAATACCACCCCTCTTCCATCTGTCAATGGCATACAGGATTTTCGCACACAGGCAGCTACGGCTCTATATGAATATTATCAGCCGGGCGGGTTCCCTACTGCCATATTCAACGGGCTTAAGTCTTCGATGTCGGGCACTATGACCGACTGGCAACAGAGAGCCTCAGAAGCCTTGAAGATTCCTTCAGTCTTGAATCTTGCGGCGACTTGTGAATATGACAAAGATTCGCGCAATCTTACTGTAGACTATTCCGTGGAATTCCTTGACTACGTCAATACAAAACTCAATGTGACAGCATGGCTTGTGGAAAACCATATCATGGGCACTCAAAAAATGCCTAACGGATCTACTAATAGGAATTATGAACACAACCATGTCTTGCGTGCTTCCCTTAATGGAGACTGGGGCCAAGAACTTGGAAGTGCTTTCCTTGAGGGTGACGTCAAAGAAGGGACTGCCTCAATGACTCTCGAAGAGGGATGGGCCGCAGAAAACTGCGATGTAGTAGTCTATGTCTATCGTGACGACAATAAAGAAGTGGAGCAGTCCATTTCTGTCAAAGTTGAAAATAATTGAGATTTTTGTATTTTAATATTTCCCTAATATATGAAAAGGCTGACTTTATCATTACTGACAAGTCTATATGCTACTATCTTGGCGATTGCCGGATTCGCCGCAGACGCGGTGAAATGGGATATCAAGCTTGTAGGAGACGGGACTGATTCCCCTAAGATTGTGGCTACAGCCACAATCGAACCAGGTTATCACCTCTACTCTATCGATAACCCTTCCGGAGGATCTAACCCTCTTGTGTTTTATTTCGACACCAAGGGATGCGAAACTGTCGGAACCCCGACAGCGGATCATCCATATACAAAGGAATTTGACGACACTTTTGAAGTAGACCAGCATTTTTACTCCAATAAGGTGACTTTTACTCAGAATCTGAAACCTACGGCTGCAAGTTATTCTGTCGATATAGAAATAAAGGGGCAGGCTTGCAATGATTCCGGATGTACGCAGGTCTATGGTGGAAAGAGCCTTTCAGGCAAAGCTCCCGTGGCAGCCACAGCCAGTGAACTTCCTGAACAAAAACCTTCCGAACAAAAGCCCGCAATTGAGGAGACTTCTACAGAAGAAAAGGCAGAAGAAATAGCTGAAGCAGTAGATTCCTTGCATCAAGCTGATGGTCCTCTGGTTCCGGGCGTCCTTACAAACGGGGATGTCACTAAAGAAGGATGGTGGGCTAATGTCGAAGCTGAGCTTCGCGCATTTGAAGAAGATGCTCCGGAAGCGACAAGCAGCCTGCTTTATATTTTCATCGCAGGCTTCCTCGGAGGCCTTATCGCCCTCGTCACTCCATGCGTTTGGCCTATGATTCCTATGACGGTATCATTCTTCCTCAAGCAAAATAAGAAGAGCCGTCGCAAAGCTATCGGCGCAGCCGCTACCTATGGAGGGTCGATCATCGTGATATATGTGGTGCTTGGGCTTGCAGTGACGATCATCTTTGGAGCCTCAGCTCTCAACAATCTTGCTACAAACGCCATCTTCAATATCATCTTCTTCCTTCTCCTTGTGGTGTTTGCTATCTCCTTCATGGGTGGATTTGAATTGACTCTTCCCGCAAGTTGGACCAACAAGATGGATTCAAAGGTAGATGCCACGACAGGCATGCTCTCCATTTTCTTTATGGCGTTCACCCTTGTGCTCGTTTCTTTCAGCTGCACCGGCCCTATCATCGGCACTCTCCTCGTGGAGGCAGCTTCTACAAGCAATTTCGTGTCGCCGGCAGTAGGAATGTTCGGTTTCGCACTCGCCCTTGCCCTCCCCTTCACTCTCTTCGCTATGTTCCCGACAATGCTCAATAGCATGCCGAAGAGCGGCGGATGGATGAATACAGTCAAGGTAGTGCTTGGATTCCTTGAGCTCGCACTTGCACTTAAATTCCTCTCGGTTGCCGACCTTGCATATGGCTGGAGAATCCTGGACCGCGAGGTATTTGTAAGCCTCTGGATTGTGATATTTGCACTTCTTGGAGTCTACCTTCTCGGGAAGATCACTTTCCCACACGACGACAAGGTAGAGAAGACAGGCGTAACTCGATTCATGCTTGCCTGCATCTCCTTCGCTTTTGCTATTTATATGCTTCCGGGCCTATGGGGCGCTCCTCTAAAAGCGATCAGCGCTTTTGCTCCTCCGACATATACCCAAGACTTCTCTCTCTACGAAGGAGATGTGCATGCAGTAGTCGACGACTATGAGGAGGGTATGGAACTCGGACGCAAACTCGGCAAACCGGTTATGCTCGACTTCTCCGGATATGGTTGTGTCAACTGCCGCAAGATGGAGGCAGCTGTATGGACTGATCCTGAGATCAAGGCTACAATAGACAATGACTATGTGCTTGTAACCCTTATGGTAGATGAGAAGAAGGCTCTTCCTGAACCTATAAAAGTGACAGAGAAGGATGGCACCCGGCGTACACTACGCACTTACGGCGACAAGTGGAGCTACTTGCAGAGATCTAAGTTTGGAGCCAATGCCCAGCCATTCCATGTATTGGTAGACAACGACGGAAATCCACTTGCCCCTGCCTTCGTATACGAAGAGGATATCCCCGGCTATA
This sequence comes from uncultured Porphyromonadaceae bacterium, assembly GCA_947175225.1. Classification (GTDB taxonomy): domain Bacteria; phylum Bacteroidota; class Bacteroidia; order Bacteroidales; family Muribaculaceae; genus Lepagella. The sequence continues at coordinate 1,220 of CAMWLX010000283.1, read as the reverse complement.
AGAGATTCCTGAAGCAGGGTCTTGACAACTACTCTAAGAAGAATTGAGAATTGAGAATTGAGAATTGAGAATTGAGAATTACTTGGTTGAGTGCATATCTAATTTGAAATCCTTTCATCAGCTCTGAGTTATATTCATGAAAAGAATTATTTCTATAACCTCATTATTCTTTGGAGCGGCTTGCGCAATGGCGCAGGCCGCTTCTGCAACACTAACTGCCCCACAAGACGCTTCGCCTGAATATAGACGCTATCTTCAATTGGCGGATTCTGCGCAATATTTCATCGGAAAAGAGGAATGGGGCGAAGCTGCACGGTGCACCCGGGAAGCTTTGAGGCTTGATCCGGCAAATGTCGGGAATGTGATGCTATTCAATAATCTCGGCTTGGCTGCCGGCATGGAAGGGAAGATTGGGGAAGCTATGCAATGCTTCGACATCGCACTTTCCAGAGCCCCCAAAAGCATCCCGGTGCTGACATCCAAAGCAAAGATACAGATAAAAGCATCCGACACTGAAGGAGCCATGGAGACTCTCAATGCAATTCTGGAGGCAGATAGCCTCTCTGAATGGCCGCTGCAGACAAGAGGGCTTCTCCGAATGAGAGAGGCAGACTATAAAGGGGCTTTTGATGACTTCATGCAGCTTTCCAAGAGCCATCCCGACAATACATGGGGTCCGGGCGGACTTGCCAAGTGTATGGAGCTTCAGGGTCATCCCTCAGAGGCAGCCGGATATTATGCTGATGCCATCTCTCGCGCTAAGGCTGATGATGAAGACAAAGTCGAATTCCAGTTAGGGCTTATAGAAAACTTGGGACATACGGGCAAACTCACAGAAGCATTAGACGTAGCAAAAGATGCGATAACAGACCATCCCCATGATGGAAGGCTGTATCTTTTGAGAGGATGGATCAAAAAACTCCTACTTATCTACAGGGAGGCTGAGGCTGATAAAAAACTTGCAATTGATTATGGCGTTGATTACCAAACCATTGTGCGATTTTTTCCGGAAAATCGCTGAAAAAGATATTGACACCCTTTTTCGACATCGGATTTTTTTATTAATTTTGCATTCGCAAACAGGAGGACTCGGCTTGCAATTGCAAACTGAACGCCCCCGAATCTTGCAAAATACATAAACTTCATTAAACATTCAACGATGGATATACTTCCTCTTCATATTGAATATCTGCTTACGCGCCATGACTGCGTCATTGTGC
>CAMWLX010000282.1 GCA_947175225.1 uncultured Porphyromonadaceae bacterium | reverse complement strand
TGCTCGCAAAGCTGACGAAATCTTAATAAAAAAATAAGTCGAAACAACTTCATTTTTTGTATTTGAAGTTTTTTTTGTAATTTTGCAGTGTCGTTCACAAAGAGCGGCGATATTATGAATTTATTTGACATAGCATTAACCAAGACTTTGGCGCACGTACAGAACTACGCTTTCAAGGAGAATTGGAAGAGTACGGCAAGCCATGCCGTTGCACACATCTGACATAATTTCAGATTTGTTGATTATCATCTGCAGATAGATGGCATCAACATTTATCACTACATCCAAACAACAAATTCTAAATTCTTAAAATGAACAATCAACGATTGCTCACAGGGTTGCTGTCGGCTGCTCTGTTGGGCGTGAGTGTGTGTGCTTCCGGACAGAAAACTGATGTACTGACTCTCGAACAATTGTTTGAGATTGCAGAAAACAACAGTGTGCAGTTGCGCCCTTCTTTCTCAGCGGAAGAGGAAGCCAAAAAAGAAATCAATGTGGCTCAATCCGGCAGGCTTCCAGATATCAATGCCTCTGTTTCTTTAAGTTACAATGGAAATGGATTCACCACCAAACGCAACTTTTCCGACTATCAAAAGGCTCCAATACCCCATTTTGGAAATGGGGCGTCGCTAACTGTGAATCAACCTATATATACCGGAGGAGCTATCACTTCAGGCATCAAACTTGCAGAACTAAAACTGACTGCATCCCGATATGCCACAGAACTGCAACGTGACAATATCCGCTTCCAACTGACCGGATTCTATCTTGACATTTACAAGCATTCAAATCTGAGAAAAGTGGTAGAAAAAAATATCGCACAAGCTAAGAAAGTGCTTGAAGAGATGAAAGCAAGATATGAGCAGGGAGTGGCACTACAGAACGACATTACGCGATATGAACTTCTTGTATCAAATCTGGAGCTGCAATTGGTGAAAATCAACAATACAATTGATATACTTAACAATAATCTTGTAAAAATAGCAGGACTGCCTCCCAGTATAAAAGTCGAGCCAGACTCAACAATTCTACAAAAATCGTTGCCGGCACAAAGCGAAACGACTTGGCAATCGGATGCTTCTACCTATTCACCGGTGATCAAACTTGCACAGTCGAAAGTTGATATCTCCCGTAAGGCTGAAGATCTCACTAAGTCAGAAATGCTGCCAAAAATCGGTTTGCAAGCAGGATGGAGTCTTGACGGCCCTATACTTATGGAGGTGCCTCCGATCGACCGCAATATCAGCTATTGGTATGTAGGGGTAGGAGTTTCATACAACGTATCTTCTCTATTCAAGACAGACAAATCTTTATCACGTAGCCATGCAGCTACCATACATGCAGAAGATGAATTTGCAGCCACAAAGGAGAACACTGAATTGTCGATACGTGCCGATTATATAAGGTATATAGAAGCTTATGAGGAACTCAAAACACAAACCAAAAGCGTAGAGCTTGCCGAGCGAAACTATTCTACTGTGTTTACACGCTATTCCGCCGACATGGCATTGATCACCGATATGCTCGATGCCGCCAACTCCTTACTTGATGCTGAGCAGCAGCTTGTAAATGCGCGTATCAATATAATCTACTATTATTACAAACTTCTATTTACTTCAGGAAAAATATGAACCACCGTACTAAAAAGATAATTTCATATATTATCACACTTGTTGTAATCATAATTGCAGGAATGTGGGTAGCATCTAAATTCATACATCTCGGGAATGTGGAATTCACAGACAACGCACAGATTGAGCGTCAAATCGTACCTGTCAACAGTCGGGTACAAGGCTATATAAAGGATATTCGTTTCAAGGAATTTGAACCGGTAAAGAAAGGGGATACCCTTGTCATAATCGACGATGCAGACATGCGTCTGCGAGTGGCTCAAGCAAGGGCTGACTATCAGAATGCCCTTGCCAGACGCAATGTAGCAGACCGCTCGGTAGGAGTGGCTTCAGCAAATGTAGCTGTAAGCGATGCATCGATTTCGGAGGCTAAGATTTTGATGGAAAATGCTTATGTCGACCTTGAACGCTACCGGAAACTGCTGGAAAAAGATGCAGTGACTCGTCAACAATATGATAAGGCAGAGACTGATTATAAAGCAAAGAAAGCTCGCTATGACATGCTTGCCCGCCAACGTTCTGCCACATCTTCTGTCGAAGATGAGACTCGCCAGCGGATTGCTCAGAACGATGCAGGCATAGACTTGGCTAAAGCAATGCTTGAAACTGCAGAACTCAATCTTTCCTACACCGTCATCACCGCGCCTTGCGATGGATATGCCTCACGTAAGGAAATACAGATTGGTCAGCTTGTCCAGCCCGGTCAGACTCTCCTTGATATTGTGGACAGCTCGGATGTATGGATTACAGCAAACTTCAAGGAAACTCAACTCAAACATATCCAACCGGGAAGCGAAGTGAAAATCAAAGTTGACGCAATTCCCGGCACGACCTTCACCGGGAAAGTCGTCTCATTGTCTTCAGCGACCGGAGCCGCACTTTCCTTGCTACCTCAGGATAATTCGGCAGGAAACTTTGTAAAAGTCAGGCAGCGCATTCCTGTGAGAATTGAACTGACAGACGCAGCTGACTTAAATATGCTGAGAGCCGGAATGAATGTGGAATGTGAAGTGAAATATTGATATGGGAGAATGGCACGGACCCCAGGGTCCATTCGATATTCCTGATATTCCTAACTATGTACCCAGAAAGCTGAAGCCATGGCTATTTATCCTTTTTGTGCTGATTGTACAATTTTCAGGGGGCATCTACCTTGCAGCTGCCAACGATATGGTGGGGACAACAGCACTGATGCAGGAGGATATTCTGATGGCAGGATATGCATCGCTTATAGGAATGTCAATCAATTTTTGTGTGATGTTCAGACTCAAATTTCGGTATTCCAACCGTGTAAGTCTGCTGACATGCGCCTTGGTTCTTATCATAGCAAATTTCATATGCACCAATACGACTTGTGCCCCATTGTTGGTTGCAACATGTTTTGTAGCGGGTTGGTTTAGAATGTGGGCCACCTTTGCCTGCAACTCTACGATACAGACTTGGATAACACCTAAACGAGATATGGCTGTCTTTTTCTGTTATGTCTATCTTATTGTAGACGGTGTCATTCAGTTAAGTGGCATAGCTACTATCTACACTGCTTTTTTCTCGCAATGGGAATATATGCATTGGATTATGAGTGGAATGCTGGTGGTCATGATGATCTTGGTGTTGGTGCTCGTAAAGCCTGTGAAGGGGCCTATGCAGATTCCCTTGTTAGGCATCGACTGGATAGGGGCTGCATTATGGAGTGGGGTTATGCTATGTTTTACCTTCATCTGCGTATATGGCAATTTCTACGATTGGTGGGATGCAGAGGAAATAGTCATTGCTGCTATCTTAGGAGCAGGCTGCCTTGCCATCAATCTATGGAGAGCATCATTCCTCCACCATCCTTATATCTCATTCCAGACAATGACAAACCGCAATGTAAAAAGAGCAACGCTTATTTATCTTGTTTTCTATACATTGATGGCTCCGGAGCATGTGTTTGAGCATGGCTATGCCTCGACAATTCTCGGGTTTGACGAGACAAATCTGATAGATTTAAATTGGTATGTTTTAGTGGGGATTGCAGCAGGATGTGGATTTACGTATTTTACATTTGCTTTGCGCAAGTGGAGATACAAGACTATGGCTGCAATCGCATTTGCTCTTGCCGCTATATATCTTGGATGGTTTTATTTTATGATTGACTATGGAATAGAAAAAGAAATGCTTTTCCTCCCTCTATTTATCCGAGGATGTGCAAGTGTGATTATCTCGATAGTCTTTCTGACTTCCATGACTCCAGGAGAAAGCCACCTACATTTCTTTGTATTCCCACAGGCACTTACACTCAATGGGTTTACAGGAGCTGTGATGGGGGCAACTTTAGGGCCGGCACTCATTGGAGAATTTCTAAGGCATACATTGGCTAAGAATGCAGCGATTATTGGTTCTCGTTTTACAGACTTAAATGCTGATGCAGTTTATATGCCAGTGGGTCAGCTTTATGGTATTGTTCAACAGCATGCACTCGTAGTTTCAATGAAAGAGATATATGGATGGCTATTGATATTAGCGATCGCATCATTTGTCATAATTGCCGGAAGCTATGGATATGTACGCCCATCGGCAATCTTCCCAAAATGGAAGAGAATCAGAAAGATTATGAAAGTTGAGTTACAGAGGTGAGTCAATCCACTGGAAGTTTTCGCGCCCTGCTCCTATCTCGAAGTTATACATAGCTATACCGAGGTCGATTTTTGTATAGCCGGCAAGTGATGTGCCTTTGCCGGGTTTTACTTTGTCTTCAGGTATGTATTCGAAATAGAATTTTTGCTGGTTGATGGCTGTCGGGGCAAGCAGGGCTGCTTCCACTCCTTTCTTAAACCATTCGGGAGATGCGGGAGTGAGGTTGCTGACTTGGTCGGGACGTTTGATCTTATGGGAACGGTAGCCGTCGGCTTCACCATAGCCAATAGCTACACAAAGCACTACTTTTTCATCGCTTCCGACTTCAAATGCTCCATCTATCTTTTTGTAGGTCAATCCGACAAAACAGGTATTCAAACCTATGCTTTGCGCAAAAAGGACAAATTTTTCCCCATAGTAGCCGGCTCTGTATTCCAAAGAATCAGATTTCTTGCCTACAATCATTACATAATTAGATACGTTGGAGAATGATCCGTATGAAAGAAAACCCTTGAATGCTTTCCGCTCATTGAGCACCAACTGCATATTCAAGTTTCCTTCTTTATTTAATTTGGCGATTTCCTTCTGGAGTGCATCTACTGCAATTGCATCAAGAGGACGGTCCTGATATTTTCTTACTGAATGTCTGCTCTGTAATGCTTCAAGTTCTGTCATAATTTATTAGTTTTTTTGTTATTTAAACAATTTCTTATCGAAGAAGTTTATAGGCATTTATTGAAGTTGTTTAAACTTATTTACGAATTAAAAAATTTACAATGAAGAGTTAAACC
>CAMWLX010000281.1 GCA_947175225.1 uncultured Porphyromonadaceae bacterium | reverse complement strand
CATACGCCCCCTGCCAACCCCGCCTCTTCTAACTCCCCGTCTCATAAAAAATGGGGGATAAGATATCCAAACTTCCCTTCGCTCATGGCAAAGACATCATTCCGGTCCTCTTCTTAAAACACAAACCAAAGGATGACACACACAATATCAGAATCTTATATCCACAAAATATAATCGATTCAATGCAGCCTGACCAATAATCATGCAAATCGCAAAACTCCTTTTTGCTATGTCAAAAAAAATTTGTAAATTTGCGGATTATTATCACAGTTGCATAATTCAACTCTCATGATAACGAAAAAATACAATCTTATCAACAACATAGGTGGATGGTTCGTATTCCTCGTAGCCCTCATCACCTATTGGCTCACCCTCGAGCCTACCGCCTCCTATTGGGACTGCGGCGAGTTTATTATCCAAGCTGACAAGCTCGAAGTCGGACATCCACCGGGCAACCCTATCTTCATGCTCGTAGGGCGCTTCTTCGTCAACTTTGCCCCTGACCCAACCTACATCCCTCTGATGGTCAACGCCATGAGCGGACTCCTCTCTGCCCTTACAATCCTGCTCCTCTTCTGGACCATCTCCCACCTCGTGAGAAAACTCATCGTTGCCGACAACTACGACAGCGAACTACCGCTATACAAATACGTAGTCATCATGGGCTCAGCCCTCGTTGGCTCACTCGCCTACACTTGGAGCGACACTTTCTGGTTCTCCGCCGTGGAAGGTGAGGTATATGCGTTCTCCTCATTCTGCACAGCCCTCGTCTTCTGGCTGATTCTCAAATGGGAAAACAGAGCCGACCAACCGCATGCTGACCGCTATTTAATCTTGATAGCCTACATCATCGGCGTCAGCGTAGCAGTACACTTGCTCAACCTTCTCTGTATCCCGGCAATTGTACTTGTCTTCTCCTACAAGAAATGGAACGACATGAACCTCAAAAAGTCGATCGGAGCCCTTCTCGTGTCGTTTGTCATCATATTCTTTGTGCTCTACGGCCTTGTCCCCGGCTTTATCAAGGTAGCCCAGCAGTTTGAACTCTTCTTCGTCAACACTTGCGGAATGAGTTTCAATAGCGGAGCTTTGATATATGCCTTCACTGTTGTGGCCGTATTCGCTTGGGCACTTTTCGAACTTATACGCCAGAAAAGCGCCAATATGATAAGGGTTTCATTCCTCGCAGCAGTAGCCATCTCAGGAATGCTCTGGATAGGAGACGGCGTTGCGCTTGGAATAATACTCTTCATCCTCCTTGCCGCAGCACTCTGGACATATTTCCTGCATGCGGTTCCGGTCCGTGTACTTCGTATACTCACTTGGAGTATGGCTATGATATTCGTAGGCTATAGCAGTTATGCGCTCATACTCATACGTTCTACTGCCGACACACCGATGAACCAAAACTCTCCCGACAACGTGTTTGACCTTGCCACCTACCTCAACCGCGAGCAATATGGCGAGAACCCGCTCATCTACGGCGAGACCCTGTATTCACAGGTTCAAAAGCAACAGGTAGGGCTATACACCGATACTCTCGGACATACTCAAGACGGCTATCCTATCACTCTGACCACTCCGCAATATAACTCAGTGATAAATCCCGGAAAACCATTGTATGTGAAGGGAGTCAAAGATGCACAGACAAAGTCGGAATACGGGTTCCTATCTGATTCGGAAATTGCCAAGAATACAAGACTTGCCGAGACACGAAAGGACTACTATGTATTGAAAGACTATAAGTCAAAGCCTGTCTACAATCCTGAGCTGAACATGCTATTCCCACGCATATATAGCCGCCAGCATGAAACCCTATACAAGCAGTGGGTAAACCTTGATACCACAAGCTCAAACCTCGTGGAAATCCACGCAATCGACAAAGATGGGCATAAAGTGCCGGAACTCGAGACAAACCGCGAGCCACAATATAATGAAGTGACCGGAAGGGTTTCTTACGCTCCGAAATATACCTTCAAGCCTTCTTTCGCACAGAATTTGGCTTACTTCTTCAACTATCAGCTCAACCACATGTATATGCGATATTTCATGTGGAACTTCGCCGGACGCCAAAACGACATCAACAACCAGAGCGGCGAACTCGATGCAGGAAACTGGATAACCGGTATACCATTCATCGATAATGCCCGACTCGGAGACCAAAGCCTTCTCCCCGACGACCTCGGAAAGAACAATCCCGGCCACAACGTCTTCTACATGCTCCCACTTCTCCTCGGTCTGCTCGGTCTTTGCTGGCAATCATTTGAAGGACGCCGAGGCATTGAGCAATTCTGGGTGATCTTCTTCCTCTTCTTCATGACAGGCATAGCCATTGTGCTCTACCTCAATCAGGTGCCCAACCAGCCCCGCGAGCGCGACTACGCATTTGCCGGAAGCTTCTACGCCTTTGCCATCTGGATCGGCATGGGGGTTGCCGCCATCTGGAAAATACTCTGCTTCTTCTTAGCAAAGAGTGGAGAGCGGAGAGCGGAGAGTCAAGCTATGGAAGGAAGGCTTTCCAGCCTCCCATCGGGTCAGGCCAACCCCACAACGGAAAACGGAAAACGGAAAACGGAAAACGTAAAACGCACAACCGCTTGGGCAGCTGCCATCCTCGGCTTGATTGTCCCAATCCAAATGGTAAGCCAGACTTGGGACGACCATGACCGTTCCGGCCGCTACGCGATGAGAGACTTCGCTATCAACTATCTCAATAGCCTTGAACCGAACGCAATAGTATTCTGCAACGGTGACAATGACACATTCCCTCTATGGTATGTGCAGGAAGTGGAAGGTGTGCGTCCCGACGTGAAGATAATCAACCTCAGCTATCTGAACTCTGATTGGTATGCCAACCAACAGCGTATGCAGAGCTACGATGCCGATCCTGTCAACTTCACAGCCGAGCCGAAAGACTACGCCTACGGTAAACTCGACGTGACTCTTCCGGGACGTGGGGGAGCTGCCGACCTACTCACATCACTAAAAGCCCTATACGCCGGACAATATGACGCCCGCTATGGCTATCCGATGCTCAGTGCTTCGAAACTGACCATCCCCGTTGACAAACAGAAAGTCATCGAGCGTGGACTTGTCGCCCCGGAAGATTCTACTCTCATCGAAGACTACATCGTAGTCGACCTTTCAGAGGCAAGCGCCGTTTCTTCAAAGGGATATGTAGGGCTTGGAGAAATCCTGATGCTCGACATTATTGCTACCAATGCCGCCAATGGTTGGGAACGACCGATTTACTGGGCATCAACAGTAGGACCTGACTATCACCTTAGTCTGACTCCTTATGTACGCAGCACCGGCATGGTCCACCAGCTCACTCCGACCATCCAGCCCGACATGGCGCCACGCACCGATCGCGCCTACAATGTGGTGAAAAACTACCTTTGGGGTGGCGCTGACAAGGCAACCGACGACAATAAGATTTATTATGACGAGACTGCCCGCCGAATGCTCGTATCCACACGCACTTCGATGGCAGACGTTGCAAGCCAGCTCCTCAGCGAAGGGGATATGGCACGTGCCGAAGGCGACAGCGTGAAAGCTAATGAGAAATATAAGCAAGCTGCTGAAATCACTGATCTCGTTGAGACAAAACTCAGCGACAAAGCTGCTCCTTACTCCCTCTCTACGGCTCTTACTATCGCCCAGCTAAACTGCGAATTAGGCAGTCAAAACGTTCTGGCCGACAAGAAACGTGAAGAAAAGGGTCAGAATCAGCTTCTTGCCCTCGTCGACAAGTATGGCCAAAATATGGCATATGCCCTGTCAATTTATTATAATTTCAACTATCCTTCAATGACATATGAGAATGCCTTGATGCCTCGCCAATATTACCACCTAATTGAACTCTACTACAAGTATGGCGGTGATAAGAAAAATGTGGAGCCAATTTTGGCAAAATATGGTCTCAATGAGCAGAATCTCAAACAAGACTATGAGCGCTATAATGGCAGACGCGGCAGTCAAACTGCTTCTGAAGACGGCATGACATGGCAACAATTCGAAGACGAAATCGCCAAATACTGCGAAGTTGCCAACGAAATGGCTTCTCTATCCCCTGAAGAATACGCCATGCGTTCCGACGACGAAAAGAAGATTGACTCAGCTATTTACACTGTCATTGAAGTTTACCTCGAAAGCGGTGGAAAAGAGGAGAATCTTCAAAAATATGAGCAATATCGAAAACTCGACAAAGCTCGTGCACAGCGTCTTAGCTCACTCATGAACGAGGATCTCTGATGCTGCTCCCACAGGAAAGAATCCCTTGGATATTACGGTTTTCCGCCTTCAGACGCGATGTCAAGTTTCGTCTGAACGACGGAAAACCGTCTGTATATCTGACATTTGACGACGGCCCTATTCCCGAATCAACACCATGGCTGCTGAAAACTCTTGCTGAATATGGCGCAAAAGCCACTTTCTTCATGGTGGCAGATAATGCCAGGCGATATCCGGAACTGTACAAGGCAGTTGTGGATGCAGGCCACTCAATAGGCAATCACACATTCCATCATAAGCCCCCATTTCGGCAGAGTGTCAAAGAAATGATGGCTGATGTCGCGCTTGCCGACAATATCCTCCATTCCAAGCTTTTCCGTCCTCCCCATGGTCTTATACTGCCAAGCCAACAGAAGGCTCTCTCAGAGGCCGGCTATAGTATCGTGATGTTTGATCTCAACACCCTCGACTACCGTGCCGATCGCACGCCACAACAAATCGTCGATTCAGTATCGAGCAATGTCCGCCCAGGCTGCATCATCAACTTCCACGACTCCCTAAAGAGCATCGAAAAGCTAAAACAAGCCCTGCCCACCATCCTCGCCCACCTCCTCTCCCAAGGCTACTCCCTCCTCCCCCTTTAATTGAGAATTAAGCCCGGTGGGCTATGAACATTGTTAACCCTCAGTGAAACTGGGGGAGCCAAAATCACACATCAATCCTCCAACCCCGTAGGGGTTGAACTTTACCTATGAAGTTGTTTAAACTTATTTACGAATTAAAAAAATAACAATGAAGAGTTAAAAT
>CAMWLX010000280.1 GCA_947175225.1 uncultured Porphyromonadaceae bacterium | reverse complement strand
CTGCAATAATCGGCTCATATCCGGCTCGCATAAGCAAACCGGACATCAGACGACAATCGGAGATGGAGGCATCTGCAATGATAATCTTGTTCATTTTATTACTATTTTTATTGAGGTATAATTCAAATATAATGAATCTTTTTCGAGATTAAAATAGCACATAACGGTCATGAAATAACACAAAACAAGACTGTTTTCATATCGGTACAACTGTCATAGTATTCAAGTGTTATACTTAAAAAATAAAGAATATGAATACAGAAGAATTACGAAATTACTGCCTTTCACAGCCTATGGCAGCCGAGAATCAGCCCTGGACTGAGCCTCAATATCAGATGTTGGTAACATTTAAGGTCGGAGGAAAATGGTTTTGTCTCCTTGACCCCGATAAAAAGTTCATCGACGTAAAATGTTCACCTGATGTAATCGCAGAGATGCAATCGAAATATGATGGAGCATTTCCCGCATGGCATATGAACAAGGAACATTGGCTCGGTGTCAGACTTGATTCTGACGTTCCTGACAGCCAAATTACAGATCTGGTTCGACAAGGATATAGACTGATTGTTGCCAACTTGTCAGCGAAAGAACGGGAACGACTCGGAATCTGAGCGCATACAATGGAACGAGGATGTATCTCATCGAGATTACATCCTCGCTATGTTTCAGCTCGTCTGCCTTAGCGTTATATTCCTTTCTTTATACTATCTGTTCAGCTGTGCCAAAATACATATCCATAGGCCGAATAAACGACCATGTTGAATGGATGACATGCCATTCTCCGTTTGATTCCTTGTGATATACTTCAATGCAGTTATACTGCATGTCTATCAGAGTTGTTTTTGCATAAAGCTGATAGGTCAGGATTGCGGTGTCCCCGAATAACTGTACCCTCGGGTTCTCGAAGCGGTAGCCTTCGGGGGCGAACAACTTGCCCTCGATAGTCTTCAATACCTCTTCAATTTGTTCGTGACTGTCTATGCGTTTTGTCACCGCTCCATCAAAATATGAGAATGACTCTCGGCTCCAGAGCTTGTCGTAACCTGAAGTCTGCCCATTGAACCACAGATCAAGTGCCTGCTTTTCAAGGCTGACGATATGTTCCGCTGTTACCATATCATATGCCGTTGCACTATTTTCAAGAATAATTTTATCTTTCATCGCAATTATGTTTTTTCTAAGCCAATAATGGCTATAATTAACAATATTATAAAGAATACTCTCTAAAATGTCACTGACTCGCCGAAGAAGATACAACCTACAATGACGGCACCTGCAGCTCCAATACCAGTCCAAACCGGATATGCAATACCTAAAGGAATTCCGTCCATGGATTTATTGACGAAGAAAATACTTACAGCCATACCGCTCAGCAAAGCAAGGCTCCAACCGACAAGTTCTATCCCGGAAATATCCTTCAGTTTTCCAAGACAAAAGGTAACTCCTACCTCAAACAGGCCGGCAAGTATGAGATACATCCAGTAGATCATCGCTTGGATTTTACAAGATTATATGAGCCCTTCACGAGATTAAGCAACATATCGTCAGGGATATCGCCATTAAATTTGATGCTTATCCAATGACCCGGACTGAAATTATAAGGCTTGCCTATGGCAGTGTATCTTTCTTCAAGTTCTATGATTCTGTCAGGAGTACATTTTACTGTACATTCATCATTGGCTTCAATATCCGCCAGACAAAATATATGCTTACCGGCATAGAATGCCAACAGGGATTCATGATTGTGGAAAAAAGCCTCGAATGGCATTTTTTCTGTAACCTCAGGTAACGTCAGACAATATTCCCGTAAATCTTCAATATTCATATTATTCTTATTTTCCAGTGAATATCTTACCCTTGAAATCTGAAATTACCTCCTCATGGTGAAAATAATCTGAATAGCTTATATGGTTTTCTTCACACCACCCGATAATCTCCTTATCTTCCTCATAAAGCTCAATGCGGTTACCTCGTGAGTATATGTTGAGGTAGGAATCGTAGTATTGGGGATATTTAACCTTTACATAGTCAAGAATAGCCTTTTTGTATCCGCCACGTAGATTGAGGTCTTCGAGCCAATAATGATCTACATATCCGCGGGTCTGTAGGATTAATTCTTTCCAGTCAGTAATAAACGGGAATATTGGAGACATGAAAAGCACATTTCGGATACCGTTCTCATGAAGTGTTTTAAGGGTCATCATCCTGTCAGCAATCGAACTGCCTTGGTCCATATCGCGCCGGAAGGTTTCGTCAGTAGTATTTATGGAAACTGCTACGGTCAGGTTCTTGATCTGTTTAAGAAGGTCAATGTCCCTGAGAACAAGTTTGTTTTTAGTTATTATCTGGAGGTGACAGTCACTTTCCACAAGTTGTTCCAAAATCTTGCGTGTAATCACGTATTTAGCTTCTAAAGGATTATAAGGATCTGTGACCGTGCTCATAATGACGTTCTTCCCAGAAATTTTTCTGAGATTAATAGGCTTTTCCGTAATCTTAATATCAATGAAATCGCCCCACGGCTCCGGATGGTTGGTGAACCGTTTCATAAAGGACGCATAGCAATACTTGCAGGCATGAGGACAGCCCACATAAGGATTTACGCAGAAGGAGCCTATTTTGGATGCAGTGAGATAGTTCTTTACCGATATTTCGCTTATCACCATAATCAATAATATTAGGTCGCAAAATTAGTGCAAATTTTTCAAATACCGATAGCACAAAACGTGACAGTGGTAGTACATTGTCGGACACATTACGTGATTAGTGAACAAGAATATTCGTAAAAACCTTTTATAGACAGAAAATGAATATAAAAATACGAAAAAACTATACGATATGGATAAAAGAACAATCTACACTCGCTTCAAGGAGATGTTAACTAAATACCCTGAATGACGGTAATATGGCATTTCTTCACAGGCGTGACGAGCAAGCAATGATTCTCGGCAAGCGTGTGGAGCCGGAGGAGGTAGAGAATGTTTTGAATGAATATCCCGAAGTGGAACGGGGCATTGTCCGCGCATTCCTTGATGAAGCCGGATTACATTATCTCGTGGCTTATATCGTTCCACAAAAGGGATTTTCATTGCATGATGTCAAGGAATATCTGAAATCAAAACTCACTGATTTCATGGTTCCGGAATTTTTCGTGGAGATGACGAAATTACCGCTTACGCATCGGGGTAAGATTGACATGAAGGCACTCCCGAAGGTGCTGAAAGAGGGTTCTTATAAATAATCTCTGAGATGATAGAATTGAAAGAAATAAGAAGCATACCTACGCTGATGCGATGGTGCGAGGAAGTTATCAGGAATGTTTTCGGACAAGAGCCTGACAAACGCCTTTTTGCAGAAAACCAGCGGTATTATACTCAGCACATCGCCGACGGAACGCATCTTGCATTTGTGGCGTCAGTCGACGGAGAGGAAGCCGGATGCGGAGCGGTATGCCAGACCGATGAATTGCCTTCTCCGGATAATCCGTCGGGGCGGTACGCCTATCTGATGAACATTTATGTCAGCGAGGCGTTCCGTAACCATGGTGTCGCACACCATGTAGTTTCCAGACTGATTGAGGAGGCTCAAAGACTTGGATGTAATAAGATTTATCTTGAAACCACTGACGAGGGTAAACCTGTTTACTCATCTTTAGGATTCAGGGATTTCTCAAACTGTTGCGAGAGAAAGTCATTCCTCAGATAGAGAAAACACTCGGGGTGGATAAGAATGTGGAGCGTACGCTTGTCGGAGTGTCAATGTCAGGGCTTTTTACCTTATGGCAATGGTTACTGTGCAATACTTTCCGCAACATCGCCTCACTGTCCGGCTCATTCTGGTATGAGGGTTTCGTTGATTGGGTAAAAAAACAGCCTATTCCGAAAAAGACCGGTAAAGGATATTTCCTTCTTGGTGATCAGGAATCTAAATCCAAGGTAAAGGTATTTTCAGCAGTAGGAACAGATACTCAGGAAATTTTGACGTGGTTAAAAGCGGCAGGAATAGATGTAGAGTTTCAGAGTGTCCCCGGCAACCATTACTCTGATCCAATCCCACGTCTCGACAAAGCCTTTACTGCGCTTTATTCCGATACTCACCCGGAGTAATTCCGGTCTGTTTCTTGAAGAAACGTATGAAATAATTCGCGCTCTCAAATCCTAATGTATCTGAAATCTGATTAACGGTCAGCTCTGTTATATCAAGCAGATTCTTCGCTTCTGCAATTATTCGGCTCTTGATATAGCCATGAGCACTCACACCTAACGTGGAGTGAGAAATTTTGTTAAGATAGTTGGCAGTTATGCAAAGACGCTCCGCATAATACTCCACATCGTGATGCCTGTAAAGTTCCACACCTACAAGATTAACAAAGCCTGTTGCATAATTTCTTACAGGCAATTCTTTCATCTCGGTTCCATCTTGCTGATATTCTTTCTCAATAAGAAGAATAAGATGCCAAAGCTGTGCCCGAAGCAAATCATGGAATTTGATTGGAGATGAAACTTCCTCCATCATTTCAATCATAATATCCCTTATCCAAAGAAATCCTTTCTCCGAAACAGTAATAAATGGATTATGATTTTTTTGAAGGAATCCCGGACGTTGAAGCAACAACGGGTCTTTCACAACCGACATAATGAAGTCAGGCTCAAAAATCACCACCTTTCCCTTAATGGCTGGATTCTCTTCCCATTCCCATATTTCTCCGGGAAGACCGCATATTACAGTATTCGGACCAACAGTTTGCCTCACCCCGTTCACAGTGATGATGGTTTCTCCATCTTCTACAAGAATTAGACAATAGAAAGATTCACGATGAACCGGAAATTGAAGTATACCCGGCTTAATAGCATCAAAATCCAACGCATCGCATCGCTGTTCCGTGCCATATTTTCGCCTATGGAATTTATATAACTTAATTTCCTTCATTTCAAATTTTACGATTTTAGGGTGCAAAATTAGTAAAAAATATTAATATCTAAAAGTAACAGTCTATGTTCTATAACAATGCAGCTTATAATATTTATTTAAATAAAAGACAGACCAAGCACTGAAGC
>CAMWLX010000279.1 GCA_947175225.1 uncultured Porphyromonadaceae bacterium | reverse complement strand
ATGTCAGACCGCTGCATTGGTTGAAAGTCGCTTTGCCGATTGAAGTGACGGAGTTCGGAATAGTCACCGATGTCAGACCGCTGCAATAGTGGAAAGCATAGTCGCCGATTGAAGTTACTGAGTTCGGAATCACCACCGATGTCAGACCGCTGCATTGGTTGAAAGTCGCTTTGCCGATTGAAGTGACGGAGTTCGGAATGGTCACCGATGTCAGACCACTGCATTCCCTGAAAGCCTCGTCGCCGATTGAAGTGACGGAGTTCGGAATAGTCACCGATGTCAGACCGCTACACAAGCTGAAAGCATAGTCTCCGATTGAAGTGACGGATTCAGGAAGTTTATATTCACCTTCAAAACTTATCGGGGCAAAATATACTGCTGATTTTTCAGGCCCCCACACCCAGCCGTCTTCTATTATTGATCCTTCAGGATTATAAGCTATGTTATATCCGTGGGGGAAAGGATTTTTCAAAGTGTTGGGATAAGCCGATTTTTCCACGCCAAAGCAGAAGCCGAAAGCCTCGTCTCCGATTGAAGTGACAGAGTTGGGTATCACCACCGATGTCAGACCCCTGCAGCTGTAGAAGGCACGCCTTCCAATCGATGTTACTGAGTTCGGAATCACCACCGATGTCAGACCGCTGCATCCACCGAAAGCATAGTCGCCGATTGAAGTCACGGAGTCAGGAATAGTCACCGACGTCAGACCGCTGCAGCTGTCGAAAGCCATGTCTCCGATTGAAGTGACTGAGTTCGGTATCACCACTGAGATAAGTCCATTCTCGTAGAAAGATACGTCGCCTATTGTAGTCAATGTGAAGTCGGAGTCGCCGTCATTAGGATTTGACGGCAGAATAAGTTCTCCGTCTACGGAATTTCCAGCATACCAACCACCAGTATTTCCTCCTGCTTTTGTCATGCAGGTTTTTGCCTCCTCGTCAATGACGGTGTAGGTGAGGGTGTGCCCTTTGTAGGAGTACTCGAAATCGCGGGCAAGTGCCGGAAGAGCCGACAGTACTCCAAGCGTCAATAGTAATAATTTTTGTTTCATAAGGTTAAGATTATCAGTATGCCTTCGGGCTCACATCGTCGGCACAGCATAGAAATGAAAAAGCGTGAGAGCCTGTACTCTGTTGTCCGTCCCATGTGTAGAGGCCCTGGAATTGCCCATCATCGTAGAACGGACAACGCAGAAGCCTCACGCAGGATTATGTATGGCAACGCCACGACATGGCGCTCACGCGCCACCGCAGCGGAATGCATACATCCCTAATAGGCATCTACCGTTGTCTCATTCCTGACGATGATTCGAAGTTTTCCAGGTTTCTACACATCAAGAAAGAGCGTCAGATAAACGCTTCAATAATATGTAATTACGGACGCATCCAAAGATGCACCGCCTCAGATTCCCGCCCGTTTGCCCCCTTACAGAGGCTTCCGCTCAGGAATCTATAACTGCAAAATTAAACAAAAATCCCCATTCTTCCAAATTTTTTACAGTTCATTCCAAAATCTTTACAATTTTTTTATCCAAAGTATCAACAGAGTAGTGAGCACGCTCCGCGTGCGTCATTATCCGCCCCATCCGCGGAAATAGCAAGCGAAGCGCCAGCGATCCACGTTGTTTTAAAAATCAATTATTGCGTCCTTATACATACCGAATATCCGATAACCTTGTAGGGACGCACGGCCCGTGCGTCCTATTTTTGCACACATGTCAACATAACAATCTAAAAGGACGCACGGCCCGGTCCCTACAAGGTTATTGGTAAGCTGCTAAAATGGAGGGGTGATGGTGTGCTTCCCTACTTCTACCATATCCTTGTACATTTTTGTCGTGGTGGCAAAAAATAATATCTCATAACTTTACGATTTCATAGTCTAATCCTCGCTCCTCCTTTTTCTCTATGAAGTTGGCACCGATGAGGTAAACAGTCCGAGAATCTATTGCATAGCGTCCGGCATAGTCGCGCGAATGGATCTGCTCCATCGCCTCCTTTACACTTTTATTGTATTTGAATTCGAATACATAGATGTATTTTCCTGCAACCACTTCCAAGTCGCTGCGTCCTTTGTATCCGTGATGTTCGGCTATAGCTGGAGTCCCGCAAAGCACGGCAAGCAGATAAGTGATCGCCCTATAGGTCGGCTCGCTGTGATCCTCTCCCGGCAGATCCTTCATCAGGGATGCAAGTCGCCCCATGAAAGCTTCCGGGTTCCCCTCAAACAGGTCTATCTTGAAATTGGTAAAGTTAAATGAGCTGACTGGGTCGCTCGTTTCCGGCAGGTAGACCTGTAGCAGTTCCTCATAGAAACCGATTTCCACTTCCCTATTAGGGAAGCGCAATTCATAGAGATTCATGTCTTCCCTATAGTCTGCTATTGTCAGATATCCGGTCTGAAACATAAGGGGAATCGGATTTCTGTCATTCAGCCCGACAGCTGCCAGTTCCTTCTGTGTGCACATCTTGCCGTTGATGTCGGGAGGATAGGTACCACGTGCTTTGATGCGTTTTACTAAAAATGTCGGTGTGCCCGTTTCAAACCAATATGGCTTGATCCTTTTACTATCAAGTGCCATCAACACGCTGAATGGATTATAGAGCCGGTTGCCCTGCTCACTGAAAAGGTAGCCGTCATAAAAATTCCGCAGTTCCTCGAGAGTCTTTTCGTAAGACCCTCTCCGTTTCTGTGCCAATGTCTCTATACCCGGTTTAAAGTTGGCAGTCAATTCCTCCTCTGTCCATCCGCATATCTCCTGATACTCTTCATACATCGAGATATCCTTCAGGTTGTTGAGGTCGCTGAAGATGCTGACCTTGCTAAAACGGGTAACACCTGTGAGGATGCCAAACTCAATATATGCATCCATAGATTTCAGATTTGAGAAGAATGCTTTCAGCAATGCCTGATTCTTTTCGAACAATTCCGGATTCTCCTCAATGCTAAGAAGTGGTTTGTCGTATTCATCCACAAGAATTACAACTTTCTTTCCTGTCTTGTCGTAGATCCCGCGAATAAGATTCCTGAAACGTGTAGATATGTTTTTATTTGACTCAACGGCTATCTCATACTGCATTTCATATTCCTTTAGATGGGCGTCAATCAACTCATCCAGACCTTCCAGCTGATTATAAAGACCGGAATTAAGGTCAAAATGAAGCACAGGCCTCGGAGTCCAGTCCATATCCATACTATCGATCGCCAACCCTTTGAAGAGCTTGCGTCGTCCATCGAAATATGCATGGATAGTAGAGAGAAGCAGACTCTTCCCGAATCGGCGAGGCCGGCTGAGGAAGATATATTGACCTTCCTTTACAAGGTTGGCGATAAAATGTGTCTTATCGACGTATGTATAATCTTCCTCAATAATCTTTTGAAAGGTCTGAATTCCCACAGGATATCTAATCTGCCTCATACTTCTGAATTTTTATCTTGCAAAAATAATGCATTTATTCCTCATTTGCAAATTACCACCCCTAATTCGATCAGAGTAGTGAGCACTCTGCCAACTACTCTATTTAGATTTTTTTGGCGATCTGGGGAAAAATACGTAATTTTGCAGCATGGAAAAGAGCCGGCAAAACATAGCTATCGAGCAGCGCCTCTCTCAGCGCCTTACCCAACAGCAGCTTCGCTTCGTGAAGATGCTGGAGATGAACGCGCCCGAACTCGACGAGGAAGTGGAACGCGAGATGGAGGCAAACCCCGCCCTCGAGGCCGTAGATGCCGAGACATATCGCGACGCCGAACCCTCCATCTCCCCTACACAAACTGAATGGAACGCATCCGGCCGCCGAACCTTATCCAACGAAGACTATACCGAACTCCCCGTTGCCGACTCTGCCCCCTCGCTCTACGACTCATTGCTCTCGCAATTGGGGCAGCTGCATCTCGACCCCGATGTCTTGATAGCAGCCCGCTTCATCGTAGGCAATCTCGACTCCAACGGTCGCCTACAGCGAGACCCTTCATTCCTCGTGAATGATCTCGCCTTTTCCGAAGGTATCGACTTGCCGCAATCCGTCATGGACAAGGGGTTGGAAGTGGTCCGCACACTCGAGCCGCATGGAGTAGGAGCAGTCTCCCTTGCTGATTGCCTCTCCATTCAGCTCGAATACCTTCCCCCTTCCCAGACACGCGATGACGCTCTCCGAATCCTCAACGAGCAGTATGAAGCTTTTTCGATGCTTCATACGCATCTTCTCGTCTCTCGCCTGAAAATATCTCAAAAGAGAGTGGATGATGCCATCGACCTTATCCGGACGCTCAATCCCAAGCCCGGTGCTTCTATCGACTCAACGGCTGCCGGCACCAACACGATAATTCCCGACGCCATAATCGACACTTCAGGTCCTGAACCCATCATCACGCTCAACAACCGCATCCCCGAACTCCGCATCAGCGAGACCTTCTCCCAAGCCGAGACCGACATGAAGAAACGGATGGAGAAACTAAAAGATAATGCTGACCGCGAGTTTATCCTGAACCGCTACAACGATGCCCGCGACTTCATCAAATCTCTTCAACTGCGTCAGCAGGCGATGATGTCGGTAGTGACAGCTATAGTGAAATTGCAACGAGACTATTTCGACACCGAAGACATCTACCGTCTCCGCCCAATGATGATCAAAGATATCGAAAGGCTTACAGGGCAAGATGCATCTGTCATCTCGCGATGCACTGCCAATAAATATGTAGCTTTGCCATGGGGTATTCTTCCGCTTCGGTTCTTCTTCAGCGACACTGTCGGCGACAATTCAGGCGAAGAAGAGACAGATGCACTGACCAACCGCAAGATAGAAGCCGAAATCCGCCGAGTAGTGGATGCAGAAGACCCAAAGCATCCCCTCAGCGACGAAAAAATAACTCAGACCCTCCTTTCGGAAGGCCTGAATATAAGCCGCCGCACAGTAGCCAAATACCGCGACCGCCTCAACATCCCACCTGCTCGCCTCCGCAAACAGATTTAGAGTAGTCAGCACGCTCCGCGTGCGTCATCGCGCGTCCGGAAGAAAATTCAGAGTAGTTAGCACGCTCCGCGTGCGTCATCGCGC
>CAMWLX010000278.1 GCA_947175225.1 uncultured Porphyromonadaceae bacterium | reverse complement strand
TGAAGCTCCAGCGGTCGGCGAGCCATCCGCCGAATACTGGCATGAAATACACGAGTGCCAGGAAGATAGAGAAAATCTGGCCTGTCCAGGTGGCATCGAAGCCAAATTTAGCCTGGAGGAAGAAAAGGAAGATGGCGAGCATGGTGTAGTAGCCAAAGCGTTCGCCGGTGTTCGCGAGGGCGAGCACATAGAGTCCTGCCGGTTGGTTTTTGAACATGGTTGTTATTGTTTTTAGTTATCAGTTGTCAGGGATATCAGGAATATCAGAGAAATTAGAGTTTTAGAGCTCTCTGAAAATAATTATGCATTATGACTTGCTTTAGCTTAAACGAAGTTAATTATGCATTATGACTTGCTTTAGCTTAAACGAAGTTAATTATGCATTATGACTTGCTTTAGCTTGAACGAAGTTAATTATGCACTATGAATTAGCTTGAATGCGGTAGCATAATTGCGAATTTGCTTCACCATTGAAAGAAGACCATTGCTGCGAGTAGGAGAAAGATGCTCAGAAAGTCCAATCTTGTCGATGAAGTATAGATCGGCAGCAAGGATTTCGTCAGGAGTGCGGTCGTTGAGCACCCGCATCAAGAGAGCTACAAGCCCCTTAACAATGAGCGCATCAGAATCGGCTTCAAAATGAATTTTCTTATCATCGTCTTCCTTTGCATCAATCCAAACTCGGCTCTGGCAACCTTCGATAAGGTTGGTAGGAGTCTTCATATCCTCCGGTATTGAGGGTAGCGCATTGCCTAAGTCGATTATATACGCATATTTATCGAGCCAGTCATCCATGCCGGCCATTTCGTCGATTATCTCGTCTTGAACTTCGTTGATGGTCATCATAATTCTATTTATATGTTCATCCTTACCTATGAAGTGCAAATTTAGCAATAAAATTCCTAATGCGCAAATATACGCCTTTAATCTTGAATAATCTTATTTAAAAAGTGTCAATCGGAATCATCCGGCGAAAAGACCAATCACTTCTTTGACACTGCAATATTGGTAGTCACCACTATGGCACCTCCGCCATAGCAGAGCCCACAATTTCAATCAAGATACAGTTCCGACGTTATAAGTTTACGCACATATCGCAGTTTTGGATGAAAGTCATTTAAGTTAGTTTTATGTTTATATGAATCCTTCATAAATTTAAACACATATTTACACTCCAAGCACGATGGCAGGATCGATGTCAAGTTTCTGGCTGAGTAGACGACCTACCTTCAATGTCGGCTCGCTCTTCCCTGAGAGATAGTCGCTGATCCTTGAAGGGCTGACACCAATCAGTTTTGCCAAGGCAGCCTGCGTAAGCCCCATCTCATACATACGCAACTTAATTATATCAATTAGAGAAGGCTCACCAAGTGAATAATGCTCCTCTGAATAGTCCGCAACAAGATTTGATAGCAGTACAAGTTCTATGTAATTTGAATCAGTTGTAGGTGTATCTTCATTTACAAAAGGCAATAATTCCTCAACTCTCGCAACTGCCCATTCATACTGTCTCTCGTTTTCAATCTTAGTCATATAAGTTTCTTAAATAGTTGAACAATCTATACGATCATATTCGCTATGAGTGCCTATGAATCTAACATATACAAATTGTGGAGTATACTGAATCACCACCACCAAACGATAGTCATTACCTTTAATATTGAAGACATACCGTTGGTTTCCTACATAATCAGCACTTCGAAAAGATTGCTTCACATCGGCAAATGTCATCCATTTTGCTTTTTTCACTTTCCTGATCCAGTCCTGTATAGCAGACTTCACCTCCGGATGACTCTCTGCATATTCTTTTAACGGCTTTTCAGTAAATATCCTCATTTAAATCATATTTTATTTAGAATGCAAAATTACGAATAAAATTCTATTTTTCAAAACAAAGATTAAAAAAATGCCACGGATAAGGGACTATCAGTGGCATCAACTTCTTAACATTCAATTTATAAGCAATACTATTTAAGGCTTTGGCCTCCTATATAATCTCCGGATGGTTGCTTTTGAGGCAAGATATCCTTTAGAAGCTGCTTCAATTCACTTCCTCTTACAAAGCGCCGGAGAATTGTTCCGTCGGGAGCAAAAATGACTATTTCAGGAATCGAGTATACTCCATAAGTAGCCATCAGCCTTTTGCACTCATTTATTTGTTCCCACTCAATCCCAAGTTTATCCACAGCTTCACTTATATCATCCATACCAACTCCCAAGAATATCACATTAGGATCATCTTTATACTCTTCATATATTGGTTTCAGATATTTTTTAGCTTCTACTATGCAGCCGCCACACCAACTTGTCCAGAAATCAGCCACAACATATTTGCCTTTACCGACAAACTCAGAAAGACTTATCGCCTCACCATCCAGATTCTTCCCATTAAGCTCCGCATATGGCTCCCCTTCCCATACGCCTTTCATTCTTTCTTTTCTATCCGTAAGATTCTCAATTGCCGCAAAACTTCTTGTCTCAGCATCGAGCAACGCCGTCATCTCAGCCCATTCATCAGGTGAGCATATCCATCCATAATCCAACAGGGCTTTCTCCCCCAATCCATTACCTATATTTTTCAAAAAGTATTCTTTCAAAATTTCTTTCCGTGCAACTGTCTTATATTCAACATCAGCTATTCGCATAGCGCAAGCTTTGTATCCCTGATTAAGGACTCCACCGGATAAAGGGAAATTCTCATTGACATCTACGACTATTGTACCGGGTTCAACGATAAGATCAATATTATAATTAATCGAACCATTCGGATTCTGCGCCCTGTCAGTGATGATCAGGCGAGCTGGGAATGACCGCTCACTATTGCCTTTTATGTCGATGACTCCATTCTCTACTATTCCAAGTGGTTCCACCGCCCAATCGATTTCATTATTAAGCATCAATTCCGCACCATTAAGTCTACTATCAGGAGTTTTAGACACAATCCTATACTCAAAGGCGTAGGAGCATATTGACACAGTCATCAATAAAAGAGTCAAACTAACTATCTTTTTCATTTTTTCTTCAATTTAATGTCACACAATCCGCCAGGAAATTCCTCACTTGGAGGAAATGTCTTATACGATTCTATATCACTCAGATCTAAAGTCATACTTTCTGTAAGCAGTTTGCCATCGACTCTAAAAGCCTGTATGTCACGAACATCACAATCTTTTTCTCCACTTGGTCCGACCACGAGTTTAGCACTTCCATTCTCGCTGAGTTTAATATATGTTTCCTCTTTCATATGGGGCGCAGCCTTTGACTCCTCCATTGTCTGCAATCTGAAATTAATCGGAAGTGAATATTCTGACGCTACAGGTTTGCCGCCGACGGTGGCAGGACTCCATTTTGGCATTGCTTTTACAACTCTCATAGCTTCCTCGTCTAAATCAGGCCATGAACTTTTGAGAATACTGACATCGGAAATTGCCCCATCAGCTTGAACTATAAATCCTATTACAGATTTACCCATACGATCTTCAACATGAGCTGATTGAGGATATCTAATATTTGAGGAAAGATATTGCATCAGTTTCTCAACTCCACCAGGGAATTCTGCCGGTATCTCAGGATCTTGAAGAGTGCCATCTTTCAATTTCTTATTTTCTTCTATGATACGCTCATCAATCATTCCTTTAGAGCCTTCGTCTTCAATACCGACATGAGAATCATCTTTTGGAGCCTCTTTATCCGCAATCTCCAATGACATCGATTCTGCAATAATCGAGCTGTAGGCTGAATTCACTTTTGACTTACTGTCAAGCTGCAACGAGACAGATTCAAGGCTTTTCAAATCAGAAGCTACTGTGGTTATATTCATTAATCCAAAAGATACGATAGGAGCGATTGCAAGTGCAATGACACGTATACGTCTCACCCCACAACTTTTTTCTTTCTGCATCATAGCGATTCTATCTTTAAGTTTACTATGGTTTAAGCTATTAGAAAGTGTATTAAAACGATTGCCCACGGTCCTTTTTATCAGAAGCATCTGATACGTAAAGATATCTACACCCCTGTCAATAACCTTTGCATCTGCTTGATATTCATGCAGTAATTTAAGTTCATCGCGCATAAGCCACGATGCCGGATTATACCAAATCACCACACAAACTATCTGAGCGATGATAAGATCCACATAGTGTCTGCATTGGATATGCGCAAGCTCATGGGCTATGACAGTGTCGCCTACCGTCTCATAGTCTTTTGCACTCATCACAATACACTTTCCTATACTGAATGGTGCTATTTTGTCGTCAGGCAGCACAACAATTTTATATCCTCTATTCCGGACCACTTCTCCTTGTCGGATAAAAATCATAATTCTGAAGATAGAATACAGACTGCTCCCCAATACCGCGACAGCACCAAAAATATACACCCAAATCAATATCTGCGAAATAATTGATTCTGGATGCTCAACAATCGAGAGAGTCTGCAATGGAAGATTATCCATTGCCACTAATGCCCCATGCGTAGAGACAGTTTTTGCGCTATGCCAGTCTATACGGCTTATCGGCCATGCAGCAAATGACACCGCATAACATGAGAGCAACAATATACGGTTAAGGACAATCTGTTTCTCTCCGGATACAAGTAATTTGTAGAAGAGGAAAAGAACGAGAAGAAAAATTCCTGAATAGATTGTATATGCGAGGAAAGCACCCATAACGCTTACTTTTTATTGCGTTTCTCAACCATGTCGATTATCTCACGCAATTCATCTACTGATATCTTCTCCTGATCTACAAGAGCTGACACCACTGACCGATAACTATTGTTGAAATAATTCTTCACAAGGCGAGCAAGACTGCTGCCGCTCAACTCGCTGCTCTCCACAAGCGCACCGTAAGTGTAAGCTCCATTTTTCTCCCCCATGTGCGCTACGAATCCCTTATCGATCAACACCCTCACTATAGTAGACACAGTATTGAAATGGGGTTTAGGGTCAGGATAAGTGGCGAGCAATTCTCGGATGGTCTGCGGACCATCACTCCAAAGGCGCTCCATGATTTCCGCCTCCTTCTCAGTAAGTTTATTAGGTTGCTTTTTCATAATTAAAACTTAAATTTTAGTT
>CAMWLX010000277.1 GCA_947175225.1 uncultured Porphyromonadaceae bacterium | reverse complement strand
AAATTTCTCCATGTCAAAATAAATTACTAATTTTGCACCCGATTTCAAACAACATAATTAACCGCTGTAAAAAAAACAATTTCGCACATGAAGAAAATTTTACTTATTCGTGCTTTAGCAGTCGTAGCGATGCTTCTGCTTGGAGTCTCAGCGGTCCGGGCTGCAGAAGCCCGCATGATAATCACAACGAAGAGCGGCGTAGTGGCTGAATTTCCAATTGCCGAAACCCCCGTCATCACCTACCAGAACAATCTTCTCGAGGTGAAAGGAGGAGACCGGGAAATATCAGTGCAAGCCGATGAAGTCAGCAGTTTTGACTTCGTCCCTTCCGAGACATCAGGCGTCGACGAAATCAACGTCGAGGGATCCAAACTGAGCGGACTCCAACCCGGTACACCTGTAGATGTGTACACAATCGAGGGCCAGCATGTAGCCTCATTCAAAGCTGACGACAACCAAACCGTCAAGCTGGAAATCAGCGACCTCGCACCGGGCTACTACATTGTCCGCACTCCAAACAATTCATTCAAAATTAAAAAGTAACACTCATTTCATTCAGACGACAAGATGAAAAAGACTATTTTAGCAACAGCTGCCATCGCTCTTGCAACAATTCTGCCGGCTAAAGTATCAGCACAGGATGCAACAGAATATAACATGGTGATCACTCTTCAAAACGGAACCACCATCACACTTGGCCACAACGATATCAAGAACATCACTTTCAACGGCGAAGAGATTTCAATCGCAGGAAATGCCGCCAACACTATTGCTCAGAACTCAGAATATATCCAGGAGCTCTGGGGGCAAATAGAGCAGGTTCAGCAATTCATCACTCAGGTGCTTCATACGAGCGACGCACAAAATGCTGAAATCAACGCCGAGATAGAACAGATCTACATGCAGCTCACTGAGACAAAAGACATGCTTTCTCAAGTGATGAACGCTGACAAAGCTAACGTTGAGGAACAAATCGCTGAAGTCAACACAAAAATCAATGAAGTTTGGGAAGCAATCAATGCTCCCGGCGGACTTAGCGATCAGATGTCGCAGTACTACACCGCCAACAAGGATGAAATTTCAAGCGTTAAATCCGAACTCAAGGAGCTTTGGGAAGCTATATATGGAGACGGCGGCTTGTCAGAACAGATGTCAATGTTATACCGCGCCAATTCAGCTCAAATCAGTGAAAACAGTGAAGCCATCAATGAGGTGGTTAAATCAACTGATGAAATTTGGGCAGAACTCAAAGGAGAGGGTGGAATCTCGGATCAGCTTTCACAAGTCTACAATGCTCTGAATTCTAAGATTGCTGACCTTTCAACCGAAATCGAAGATCTCAAGGCAAAGCTCGCTGAAAAAGAATAATGCATCAACTCACCTAAATCAGTTTGGCTGCTCAAAAAATAATCCATCTTCAGCATCTCGCTAAGATGGATTTTTTATGCTTCTATAGCAACGCGGCGAAGCCGAATCCGCTTAACAATAATTAACCAAAAAAAACAGGCGGAATATCAATAATTTGCAAAAAAATGCGTAACTTTGTAAGTTACTGATGGCTCTATGCTAAATAGTATATGTTGAAATATAGAAGTGTAGACTAACCAAAGCATAAATTTAATTCATAATAACTTGAAAATGAGCAAAAAATTACAAAGAACGCTATTGGGAGCTGCTCTCTTGGCCACATTAGGCTCTACCGCTGCACCTGCCCAATATCCTGCTTTCAAGGGGAAAGAAACTGCTCCCCTCAGCAGAATGCGCAAAGTGACTCCTACCCAAAAATGGGCCGGATTCAGCAACAGTCGCAACCAACAACGAATCGCCCCAAACTTCACTACTCCGGCAGGCGATGAATTCCAATATCTCAACGGACCGGACGGAACGCAATGGTATGCTATATGCAACTACGATACAGATGAAGTTGAACTTGAAGGAGGCTACGTAACAGATCATATACTCAAAGGCTTCACCTATACCATCTACGACAGCAAATTCAATGAAATAGGAACTGTCCGCGATAAAATAGATCTTCAAGAAGGTGAGATTAAATGCGCCAGTTTAATGCTTGATGTCACTGTGACCAGAAGATTTTTCAAAAGCGACGACAAATATGAAGTGATGGTATCATTTGCCATGAACACTCCTGAATATGTCAATAACACCCGTACAAAAATCTACGCAATCGAGAACTTGGCTGATGGAGAGTATTCAGTTCCCATCAGCGTGCTACCCGGCTATCCTGTCGATGCAATTGACGGAGCCAACGACAAGTGGACCGAGAACTTCTACATCACTTTCCTCACAGAAACGAGACCTGATCCTGACAAAGACTATCCAAACTACATAGATTTCTTAGCCGAATACAAGCAAGTGCTGACCACTTACACTAAGGCAGGCTACAACAGCGATCCTAAAGTATTGTTTGAGCATGAAATCAGGATGCTTGACCTCCCGGGCGACCAGATGTCTTCACCGATGATGCTTTGCAAGAAAATCAACGGCAAATTGGCTCTAATCTATGCTCAGTATGAAAAATCATTCTTTGTAGATCCGTCAGGAATGGGAGGCAATGAGGATCTTACTCCGGACAATCACCTGATAATAGATGTCTATCAGATGAATGATAAATATCCGAGCGAAATGGAACTTATCAACTCTGTCAAGATTGATGCCACCCAGAAGACTGACAATCCTAACGTCTACTGCACATACTACGGAATCGGCACTCTTTCTTGGGACGAGGATGTAGATTATGAAGGACACTACACTGCAGATGGAAGCCCGACTTTCGTAGTGACAACGGATGATTATCTCTTCAATGATGACGACCATTACAATTCATCTTACTATGTCTATGATGTTGACGGCAACAGAATCAAGACAATAGCAGAGAATACATTCGACTATGTCAAGATGAGCGACATACCGGGGTATGAACCCCAGACAATGTTTGTATACACGGGCGATGAGATGTCGTTTAAATTCGTCGACCACTATAGCTGCAACGTGGTGACAGAAATAGATCAAATGTACCGTGGGTATGGACTCTCCACTTCAATGGACCGCGTGGCAACTGCCGATGGGTACGCATATGCAAGTGCCCTTTCAGCAGGAATTCCAGTCGACGACGACAGCCTGAATGCTCCGGTAATGTGGTTTGACAGAAACGGCGATATGATCCGTCTCGATATGATCCCCACAGGAAAGGACATTGAGTTGGCCCAGATATATGTATCTTCTTATGCATTGTCTCCCTACGTGTTCAATACAGACAAGAATCTGGAGTATATTCTTCTCGTAAAGCGCAGAATCGGAAATTCAGGCGTATTGCAAGAAGAGCTTCTGATTTCTTCTCCAGAAAATGGAATCCTTCAGTCGTTCACTCCCGACAAGGAAAAGGGAGACATAAGGACTGTCTATGTTATGGAAGGAGCGGATCCGGAACTTATCATTGTCTATCTCAAAGACAATAAGTATATCGCTGAATCCTACTCTCTGCCATTCTCGAAATTTGCAGGAGGCTCAGGAACTGAAAACGATCCATACCTGATTGCCACAGCCGGCGACCTTCAGCAAATCAAGAGCGCACCGGGAGCCTACTACAAGATGATTTCAGACTTTGACTGCTCAGGAGTTTCATTCTCACAGATTCAGGAATTCACAGGAGTATTGGATGGCGACGGCCACGTGATAAGCAACCTGAATATTTACTCCAACTCCGACGCAGGACTATTCAAACTCTGCACAGGAGCTACTGTAAAGAATATCAACTTCTACAATGTCTCAATGCTTCTTGAAGGGGAAGGGGAGGCAGCCATAGTGGCTTCTACCGCCTCAAGGTCAACTTTCGAGAACATCCATGTGCGCGGTCTCAACGCAAGAGGAGAGAAATTCTCAGGACTCTTTGCCGGAATATCTGCCAAGAACTACACTTATACCAATGTGACCGGATGCGAAGTGACCGGAGCTGACATCTATCTTCCTTCATGCCCGGCAGCCGGCGGCATCGTTGGCGACATCAGAACCAGCACGAACGTGACTGCTTGCGCTTTCTCAGGCAATCTGACAGCTCAAAGCACAGTGGGCGGCATCGTGGCTACAACCACTACAGGCGACGAGGTGATCTCTCAATGCCACGTAGACGCTAACCTGAAGGCTGAGAATACAATCGGTGGCATAGTAGGTTTCCTTGACCGTTCAAAGGTGAAGAGCAACTATGTAGAAGGCACTATCGAAGCTACCAAGGCTTCAAAATGGACTAATGCCATTGCTCTTGGCGCCATCGCAGGCGAACTTGAAGGAGACTGGCAAGGCAACGGAGACGTGCCTGTAGTCAACAACCTCATCGGAGTGTCAGCACTCATCTATCCCGACCAGTCTGACGTCAAGGAAAAATATCCTCATCAGCTTGCTACAGTACACCGCGTAGTAGGACGCTCATGCTACAATGCTGAGCCGGACTACGATGATGTCGACGCAGATGGCAATCCTATCTATAAGGATAATGTGAGATATGAAGAGGGCATAATCAACAACATTATCGTCTCAGACCTTGCTGTCATTGACCCCGACTTTGCAGAGAAGAGCCTTGAAGGCACCACAACCGACAAGAATGATATCGACATCGACATGCTCATGAAGTCGCTCGGATTTGAATTCGGCACATCTTCAAGCGCTCCATGGAACACTCAATCCTGGTATGCTTACGACCCGAGCCTCTACTACGAAAGCATGATCTACATTCCGGTTTCTGAAATAAATGTGAAGAAAGGGGAAGTATTCAATGTTGACATCGCTATCCTCTCTAAAGATGAACTTTCTGCTGATGAACTGATCGACTCATTCATATGCGAATTCAACGAGCAAGTGATCGAGATGACCGGCAACATGAACTACGACGGCAAGACCATGAGCATCGAATTCAAGGCAAAAGAAGATGGCTCTTCAAATGTAGAAGTGTCTATCCTCTCCGGCAAAGCAGAATGCAAAGTCAATGTAGGCAATGTAGGAAGCGGAGTAGAAAGCGTAGTAGCAGAATCTTCACTTCTTTCATATGCTAATGGAACAGTCGCTGCTAATG
>CAMWLX010000276.1 GCA_947175225.1 uncultured Porphyromonadaceae bacterium | reverse complement strand
ATCCGGTGTGAGTCCGGGACAGTGCCAGCTACTGTAAAGCCCCTTTTATCTACCTGCCAACTATGGTCACTTCCACAAGGAGGGAAGGCCGGCAAGGTATGGGCTAAGTCAGGAAACCTGCCTAATGACATTTTTATAGACTGATTATTTCTGGAATAAAATAATTAACTATGATTAAAAAAGTTTTCAAACAAATACATCTGTGGCTGTCAATGCCTTTAGGTCTGATAGTCACTTTGATTTGTCTCTCAGGGGCAATTCTTATTTTCGAGAGGGATTTCGGACATATCGGACAGGCAGAAGTCTATTCCAATGGGGAAGAACCTCTTCCATTGGATTCAATTCTCAAATCAACAGAAAACTATCTCGCCGGTAGCAATCAAATTGTCGGGATTACCACCTATCCTGACTCAGAACATGCATACAAGGTCATGCTTGCAAAGCCCGCTATGGCTGCTCTTTGGGTTGACCAATATACAGGAAAAGTTATCGGGAAATATGAGAGAGCCGAAATCTTCAAATTAGCCAGTGCTGCCCATCGGCGTTTGTTCGGAAAATCAAAGGCAGATGGGGCTTTTGGAGCAAAGACCGGAAAACTGGTGATTGGAATAACGACTCTTACGTTGCTGCTTATCATTTTATCAGGGTTAATTGTCTGGTGGCCCAATAAAAGCAATATAAAGAATAAATTTACGATTTCCACCGACAAAGGATGTTATCGTTTTTGGTTTGATTTTCATTGCGTAGGAGGCGTTGTCAGTACAATAGTCTTAGTCATATGTATATTGACCGGACTGAACTGGTCATTCGGATGGTATCGAACTGGATTTTATTCAATTTTTGGGACAGATGTCGCCAAATCTTCAAGTCATAAAACCCCAGCAGAAAACTATGCCGCTTGGGAAAGAGTATACACCGAAATAAAGTCGCAAAACCGGGAGAATGAAATACGAATGTATCAAAATGAGGCTGATGTAATAATCGGTAGGTTCGGCAATCAGCAAGCAACGACTTCTTATAAAATAAATCCAGAAACCGGAAAAATCCAAACTGTAATTCCTTACGGCGAAAAAAGCAAATCAAATCATATCAAGGGATGGATATATACCCTTCATGTCGGGTCATGGTTCGGGTGGATTTCAAAAATATTTTATCTGATTTGTGTGATTATAGGAGCTATACTTCCTATCAGCGGTTACTATTTATGGATAAAGCGACTGACTATAAAGAGAAAGCACCGCGAGTCATAATGGTGACCGTAGCATACGGCAGGAGGAGTTATGAAGAAGTTTACAAGGCAATACCACCATACGGTTCTATAATAGAAATAGAAGTCTAATGCCGCAAGCTATCAGGATCATTGACGCTTCTACTTCCCGATTGACCGCTATCGCTTTTAACACATCGGAATAATTGAAGTCACGATAAGAATCACCGATATAGGGTTTGTAGACACTCACCCCGAAATAGTCATGCGTGCCTCCAAACCTACAATCCAATATACCAGCCAACGCCGCCTCAGGATAACCGCTGTTTGGACTCGCGTGCTCCCGACCATATTTCTTGATAAAAGACAATAGCGAGAATCTACCCGAGACAATTATCATCAATAGCGCTGTAAGACGTGCCGGAATATAATTTGCCACGTCATCGATTTTTGCTGCCAGATACCCGAATTGACAGAATCTGTCATTCTTATATGCGATCATCGAATCAAGCGTGTTAATCATCTTATATGCCACCATTCCGGGCAAACCGAGAATCGCATACCAGAACAAAGGAGCAACCACTCCGTCGCTGAGATTCTCCGCCAAAGTCTCCAAAGCTGCTGTACGGATTTCATCTGTAGAGAGACTTGCTGTGTCACGTCCAACTATTCTGCCCACCTGTCTGCGGCCATTTTCCAATGACTTATCTACAGCCTCAAACACCATTCTTACCTCTTTTATAAGTGTTGTTCCTGCAAGACAGTAAAAAATCAGAATCGATTGTACCACTACATTAACCCATACTGAACCGGAAATTGACTTAATCAATAGCCATGTCAGTAAAAATACAATTGAAATGAGTGCAATAGCAGTTAAGCCTCCTTTCAGCTTACGATGATTCCCACTATTGAACTTGTGTTCACACCACCCTATCATTTTGCCGAACCAGACAATAGGATGAGGCAGAGCAGGAGGATCTCCGAATAATAAATCAAGAATCCACCCTATTATTAATGGCAATATGGCTACAATGATATCCATTCTTTCAATGCATCTATAAGTTTGTCGTTTTCTTTATGGCTTTGCACGGCTATCCTGAAATGACGTGAAGTCAATCCTTCAAAATTGGATGCGTCACGAATAAGTAAACCATGAGTATTAATCAGCCATTCTTTCAATTCAGACACCTTCCGGTCGGGTAACAGAGCCAATACAAAATTGCAGTCGGTTGGCTCAACTTCAATTCCCAATTCTTTCATACATAAAGATACCCTTAATGCTTCATTATGAAGTCTTTTATACTCTACCAAATAATCATCTGAGTGTGTGAGCAGATAGTGAGCAGCTTCAATGGCGATAGAGTTTACCGCCCATGGCATTCTGATTATCCGAAGACTATCCAATATCTGTGGGGAGCCGACAGCATAACCAATCCTTAGGCCCGGAACCACAAACTGTTTGGTCATCGAGTGCAGAAGGACCACATTTCTTCTTTCCAGTACTTCTCTCTCCGTGAGCACTGGTTTTACCGAATAGCTGGCGTAGGCTTGATCTACGACAAATAGAATTTCCGAGAAACTATCGATAGCCTCAATCATAGCATTATGATCAAATACCCTTCCGGTCGGATTGTTGGGATTACACAGCCAAACCAAATCCGGCTGACACGCTTTTATTTCAGTTAAAGAGCCTATAAATTTCACTTCATGATGAAACACCCTGCATGCATCCTGATATTCCCGAAATGTCGGAACAATTATCGCTGACTTCTTACCAGCAAAAGCCTGGGCAATGAGGTATATTGCCTCTGTCGCTCCATTCGTCACAATAATGTGGCCTTCGGTCGTACCGTGAAGTGCAGCTAACCGCTTCTCTACGCTACGAGGTTCCGGTTCAGGATAGTTTTTGAAGACTGCGCCACAACGATACAGATGTGTCACAAGTCCGTCATGATTCACCGTCTGCGGTATGTTTGTGCTGAAGTTTATTTTCACCTTTTCCTTATAACGGAAAAGATCGTCGCCATGTCCATCAATCATTAGTTGTCATAATTTTATAAATCCGTGGAATGTCAACATATTCTCTCAGCCAATCAGCAAGGAGATCATATTGTCTTTGTCTATATGCCGATGGGTCAAAATAGTCTGTATCCCTTTTATTAAGAAATGGCTTCAGGATAAAGTCGATTACGGCGGCATTGTCAAGAATGCCGTGAATATAGCTTCCGAAGCATCTTTCATCAACCATGCAACCTTCCTCTGTTCCATCTTCACGCCAGATGAATGGTCTTGAGGTTTCAGTTCGTCCCATATGTATCTCGTAGCCTTCACACGTGCGTTCATCTTCCATAAAACGGAACTTTACCTGTTTCGTGGTCTTGTGCCCACTCATCACCGTCTCTATCGGAAGAAGTCCAAGACCGGGAAGGTACTTTAAATCCCCCTCGATTCCATCTAGATCACACACCTCTTTCCCCATCATCTGATAACCGCCACATATACCAATGACTGTCTTACCTTTCTCTCTGGCTTCGAGAATAGTTTTTGCCACCCCCCTTTTACGTAGGTCAAGGAGGTCAGCCAATGTGTTTTTACTGCCCGGCAGTATTATTATATCTGCATCATCCAAATCTTCAGGATATGCTGTATAGAAAAGATTCACGTGTGGATGACGTTCAAGAATATTGAAATCTGTGAAATTGGAAATATGCTTTAGCAAAACCACTGCAACATTTATCCTGTCTTTCGAAGCATAGAAGCCCTTTTTTCCCAATGCTACAGAATCCTCCTCGTCAATGTGGATATGGGAAGCCATCGGCACCACCCCAAGCACCGGGACACCACAAATATCCTCCATAATCTTCCGTCCATCATCAAAAAGGCGAAGATCGCCGCGAAACTTATTTATAATTATCCCTTTGATGCACTTTCTGTCTGCCGGCGTCTGAAGCATTATCGAGCCATATACACTGGCGAATACGCCGCCACGGTCTATGTCTGACACTAAAATTACCTTTGCATGGGCATAGCGAGCCATCGACATATTCACGATATCGCCATCACGCAGATTGAGTTCCGATATGCTTCCGGCTCCTTCCATCACGATTGGATTGAAACTACCCGCAAGACGATCAAAAGCTTGATGTGCAATAGCACGAAGCTCCTCTTTCCCTTCCTTCCGGAAATAGCTGTAGGCATCTCGGTTGCCGGATGGTTTGCCATTCAAGACCACTTGCGAGGTATGTTCTCCTGAAGGCTTGAGGAGAATTGGATTCATCTCAACAATACACGGTAAGCCGGCAGCTTCCGCTTGAACGGCTTGAGCCCGCCCTATTTCCAACCCATCGGGGGTGACATATGAGTTCAATGCCATATTCTGAGCCTTAAACGGAGCCGGATTGCGACCATCCTGCTTGAAAATACGGCAAAGACCGGTTGCTATGAGACTTTTGCCCACATCGCTTCCGGTGCCTGCCAACATTATAGGAGACAATCGTTTCATTTCTTTTTTCGTTTATAACCAAATTCACGCCATGCTTCCTCCATGCAACCCGAGTGCTGAAGTTCATGACGTGCCATAATGAAGAAAAGGTCAGACAGACGGTTGACGTACTGAAGAATATTCTCAGGCACAGGATCCATCTCATTAAGATGCCATAGATTCCTCTCAGCCCTCCTTGCGGTCACTCTTGCCTGATGCATCAGTGTGGCCAATGGTGTTCCACCCGGAAGTATGAAACTGTCAGGAGGAGTGCATTGCGAATTGATATCATCAATCCAACATTCCATATCCCCTACCAGCGTATCCGGAAGTTGGTTGGGGTTGTGTACGCGCTGTTCGCTCAAGGTTGCCACAATACTCATAAGAGCCATGAGA
>CAMWLX010000275.1 GCA_947175225.1 uncultured Porphyromonadaceae bacterium | reverse complement strand
TGTCTAGTCCTGAAATAGCTTGACTAAAAAGTTAAGGAAATTAACGGACAATGAGTGAAGAAATCAAAAAATTTTGGGACAATGCCGAGATACTAGCAGTCAAGGCCTGGTATGAAAGTACCAAGGGCTTCGAACAGATCGACCGGGAAAATAATTTTGCTGTCGGGACGTTATATAGATTAGTCAACTCCATTCAGGACTACAGAGGCACACGTTGCAGTATAGGCAAGTGGCTTAGAATGCAGCTGCGGCAATCCGGGGTTGACTGTATATCAGTCAAATCGAACACTACCCTGAAAGGGAATGAAAAGATGCAGAAGAAATCCACTCCCCATACAAAGGTCACAGATCAGGATAAGATTGAGCGTCAGCTCATGCGCGAGCTTGATGAGGCTCGCAGGAAAATAGCACGTCTTGAAGCGCAGCAGAAGAAGGATTCCCTTCGCAGGGATTTCCTTGAGGGACAGCTTGAAGAATACCGTAAGCTTGTAAAGCCGTCACAGTCAAAAAAATCGAATACCAAGTAGCTTCGCGTCTGCGCGTGACTCACCAGCTGAGTGTCTCTGAGTCATGCGAGCTGCTTGGGGTGACGAAACAGGCGTGGTATGAGTATCACAGGCAATCCTTCAAGGAGGCCGTCAACGAAGACCTGATAGTGGAATGTGTAAAATCCCTGAGAGTGGACATGCCGGCCATAGGAGGCCGGAAGATAAAGGAACTTCTTCAGAAGGAATTCAACATAGACATCGGGCGGGACCGCCTCTTTGAACTTCTCGACCGCCACAATCTGCTTATCAAGCCCAGGATCCACCGGACGAGGACTACATTCTCCGATCACGGACTCAGAATCTATCCTGATCTACGCAAGGGCTTCATTCCTACAGACATCAACCAACTATGGGTAAGTGATATAACGTACATCTGGCTTGGAGACAGATTCCATTATCTGTTTCTGGTCACGGATGCCTATTCAAGGAAAATCGTCGGCTGGGAGATAGCGGACAACATGCGCCATGAGAATGCCATGACAGCGCTTAAAATGGCCTTCAGGGGTCTTCGCAAGGGAGACTGTCCGATCCATCATTCTGACAAAGGGCTTCAATACTGTGCGAAGAAGTATGTATCGATGCTTGTTCGTCGAAAGATCATGATAAGCATGACCGAGGGGTACGATCCCCGAAATAACGGAGTGGCCGAGCGTGTCAACGGCATATTGAAAGAGGAATTCCTTAAGCATATGGATGTGACCGCCGGGAACATACGTGAGGTGCTGGAGAAGATAATCAACACCTACCATACGAGACGGCCGCATCTGAGTCTTGGAATGCTGACTCCGGATGAAGTGCACCGCGGTGCTGTCCCGGGAGCGAAACTATGGAAAAAATATTATCTGAAAGATGCCTGATTCAGGAATTCTAAGTAAATTTGCATCCTCAAACCGATGAGACCAAAGGTATTTTCGCCCGTTACAAGCGTGAGTGCAAACGCAGTGCCCTTAAGCCAATCCTCCTATTCAATGAAGCAGATGCCATCTTCTCTACCCGCAAGACCGGCAACAACAGCAGCATTGACCAAACTGAGAATGCCATCCAAAACATCATATTGGAGGAGATGGAAAAACTGGAAGGTATACTGATTGCCACTACCAATCTTGTCGATAATCTTGACAGGGCTTTCGAACGCCGTTTCCTCTTCAAGATTCGTTTCGACAAGCCTTCAACTGAGTCCAAAAAGAATATTTGGCTAAGCAAGTTGCCTACTCTCAATGAAAAGGATGCAATGGCATTATCCACACGCTATGATTTCAGCGGGGGCGAGATTGACAATATCGTCAGGAAAGTACTGATGGCTGAAATTCTTAATGGAGAGCGTCCATCATTCGCAGAGATCGAAAAATTATGCTCCGAAGAAAAGCTCAAGGGCAATAATTCCCGTGTCAGAATCGGATTCTGACATCATATCACCCAAGCACGACATCCAGGACCATCATCAGCATGAAACCGAAAGCGAAGCCTATCGTGCCTAAATTGGAATGCTTACCCTCTTGGGTTTCCGGTATCAATTCTTCCACAACCACATACATCATCGCCCCTGCTGCAAATGCCAACAGATATGGCAGCAGGGGCACTACCACTGAAGCAAGCAGTATTGTCAATATAGCACCTACCGGTTCCACTACCCCACTCAATGTCCCCATGAGAAATGACTTGCGGCGTGAATTGCCGGCACTGCGCAACGGCATTGAAACAATTGCCCCTTCCGGAAAATTCTGTATGGCGATGCCTATTGAAAGAGCCACCGCACCTGCCATCGACATATATGAATTGTGTTCCATAACTCCGGCAAGAGCCACGCCTACGGCCATACCCTCAGGCAAGTTGTGCAAAGTAATTGCAAACACCAGTTTGGCAGTCTTTGAAAAATGAGACTTTGGTCCTTCACTCTGATTGCTGTCGATATGCTGGTGAGGTATTATATTGTCAAGAAACAGCAAAAACAATATACCGACTAAGAATCCTACTATCGCCGGCACAATACTTGCCAATCCCTCCTTTCCAGTCATTTCAATAGAAGGAATCAGCAGCGACCATACAGACGCAGCCACCATCACCCCAGCTGCAAAACCTGTCAAGATCTTTTGCAACCGTGGGGCAATACCGTCTTTCATCAGGAAGACACAAGCCGCTCCCAACATTGTGCCAAGAAAGGGCAATATCAATCCAATAATTATTCCATTCATATTTTTCTAACAAAAGTCAAAGCCATCGGGTTCTTTTATAGATCCCCATAGCCCTCTAAAAGTTTTACAAATCAGGATAAAGATTGGCCGCATTCCGATATATCCCTGTGGCAGGCATCCAAGAAGAAACATTAGGATCAGAATGGTAAAAAGAAGCGGACTATAGCGAGGGTTATCAGATTTTTATTAATTTTGCAATATTGTCTGAGACTTACTGGAACATAGGAGCGCAGTTCCTACTCTAAAAGTTTCTTAACATCTTAATATTATGAGCATTAGAAAAGAATTTTTATTTATAGCTGCCTTGCTGACACTCTCAATAGCTTCAGCAAAGCAGCCCAAATATGAAGTCATTACCTCCACGGTGCCTATTTCTTCTTTTGGGAATATAACCCGAATGGCTATCGCATCGGAAAAACTTGGTGGTAATGTGATTGTGGACGTATGGACAACGGCGGAATATGAGGGAGACTCCGAGAAACGATACCCGGTGGTCTATGCTCATGATGGGCAGAATCTGTTTGATGTTTCCTTTACATTTGCCGGCGTACCTTGGGGCGTAGACAAGGCTTGTGCTCAATTGGCAAGTGATCCTGATTTTGTCACGCCTATTGTAGTAGGCATAAACAATAGAGGTGCAGAAGGTCTGCGCCCCAACGACTACTTTCCTGAGAATGCGTTGGATTATATATCTCCCGATCAAATGGAGAATACCTTCATTTACGACACTTGCAATGATATATTCTTAGGTAATGAAGAGGCCGCTTTTGTTGCCGAAGAACTGAAACCGCTTATCGACAGCTTGTATAATACAGCATCAGGAATGTCGACCACATTCACTATGGGATCGAGCATGGGAGCCCTCGCATCGATGTATCTGCTATGTGAATATCCGCAAATATTTGGAGGAGCGGCTTGTATGTCGACACATTGGATAGGTTCTCTGAATCTAAACCCGGATTATTCAATGAATGATGATGAGGTCTGCGCCAACGCTATTCTTCAATATCTAAGCGAGCATATTCCCTCGGATGGGTTACACCGCCTATATTTGGATCAAGGCACTGAGGGATGGGATGCCGGATATCTCAAATACGAAAGCACTGCCAGGGAAATCGTACGTGATAAGGGATATACGGAAGAAAACGGCAAACTTTATACATATGATGCAAAAGGGGCTGGGCATAATGAATGGTATTGGCAACAACGGGTGATACTTCCCTTAAAATTCCTTTTGTCAAAATCAGCTATAGAATCTGCCGGAGTAATTGAGAGATATGATGATTCGTATACTGAAGCTAAGGAATTTATCTATGACATCGGAGGAGCCGTATATCCCAATTATGAACGGGACAATCTTCCTAATGGACTATACATAATCAAAGGGGAAAAAGTGATCAAAGGACGGTGAGATAATTGTAATTTTTTTTAATTACTCGATTGGAAGAGGATTTGCGAATTTCTGCTAAAATGAGTAATTTTGCGATCGGAAAGCTAAACATTTGAAGGAAAGCTATGAATGTAGAGGAATTGCGTGAGTTTTGCCTGTCGTTGGGTGAGGTGGAGGAAAAGATACCATTCGGAAAATTTGCACGGCGCTATGATGCGACGCTGGTATTCTATGTGATGGGTCACATGTTCTGTATGTTCGACCTTGATGATTTCACATGGGTAGCCATGCGCTCTACATCCGATGAAATAGAGGAAATAGCCGTCAACCACACTGCCATACTCCCAGGAAGAAAGAATATGAGGTTATGGCTTAATGTGGCACTTGGATATGATGTACCGGATTCGATGATTTTTGATCTTGTCAGACGCGCTTATAATATCATCAAGGCTAAGTATTCGTCTAAATCAACTTTCGCAAGCGAAAATTGAAGGCTATAGGATTAAGGGTTAGAAAATAAGTAAAGAATAATTTATGGCTTGTTCTATCGAATTTATTGAATATATCTGCAATGTGCTTGCTCCGTTAGGTGAAGTGCGTAGCCGGAAGATGATGGGTGATTATGTCATCTATGTCAATGAAAAATGCGTAATAACGGCATGTGACAATATCGCTTACGTTAAGAAACTCCCTTGTATTTCAGAACTGATGGCAGATGCCGAATGTGGTTGCCCATATCAGGGAGCTAAGGAAGCTTATATCCTTGACGTGGCTGATTCTCATAAAGCACTAAAAGTCGTTGAGACAATATGGGGAGTCCTTCCATTTCCGAAATCGAGAAAGAAATAATGAATACGCATACGTTTTGCGCCTTATGTTAGCGAAAATTATGATAAAGGAATTCTAAATTATCATAATTTGATGTTAAGTTTAATGTCACTAAATTAAGATAGTTTA
>CAMWLX010000274.1 GCA_947175225.1 uncultured Porphyromonadaceae bacterium | reverse complement strand
GGTTTAACTCTTCTTTGTAAATTTTTCAATTCGCAAATAAGTTTAAACAACTTCTTTACTATTAATCATACTAACATAATCCATTAATACATTAAGACCTATGCGAAAATCAATTCAGCAGATGCTCATGCTCAGTCTGTGTGCGATGTCGCCATCCCTTTTGGGAGCGGCCACACTCAGCGTGGATGAAGCGAAAGACGTTGCCGCTGAATTCTTTCAGTCAGGCGATGTCCAAAGGCTTGCGGACAGGGATGCATTCGTGCTTGCCCACACCGCTACCGATGGGGCCTCAAACCCGATCTGTTACGTGTTCAATGCAAAAGACGGCAAGGGATTCGTAATCGTATCGGCCGACGACAGCTCACTTCCGGTCATCGGCTATTCCGACAACTCCACTTGGAGCGTCAACTCGGTTCCGGCTTCCGTTGAGCGTGTCCTTCTCGAACCCGTGAAGGTTTCTGCCGACACTCGCCGCCGAGTGATGGCACACGCTTCGGCACTCTCAGAGAGCAAGGTCCTCGTGACTCCGTCTTGGAGCCAAGAGGCTCCTTTCAACAACATGATTCCCAACCGCCGTCTGACCGGTTGCGTGGGCGTGGCACTTGCCGAGATACTCAAGTATCACGGTTATCCCGCAGCGCGACCTGCATCGCTTGTGAATGCAGGTGAGGACTCGCAGTATTCATGGACTGCGATGCGCAACGACAACTACCGCAGCGGCTATTCAGAAGAAGAGGCAAAGGCAGTGGCAGCCCTGGTGGCTGACGCAGCCATAGGTATCGGCACCGACTTCGGACTCTCAAGCTCGAGCGCATACGAGGTGAAGGTACCATACGCCCTTACCTCCCTTTTCGGCTATGATGCCGGTGTGTCTTATAAGAAGCGTCAGGAAATGTCCCGCGATGCCTGGGATCAGGTGATCGTCGATGAAATCGATGCTGACCGTCCGGTGCTTTATTGCGGTCAGGACGTTTCCGCCGGCCACGCGTTCGTCTGCGACGGATATGAGATGCGTGGCGGCTCCACTCCTTACTTCCATATCAACTGGGGATGGGGCGGATCGGCCAACGGCTTCTACGCTACGGATGCCCTTAACCCTGTTGTGAGCAAAGCGCATAAGTACAACGATCTGATGACGATCGTCTACAACATCAAGCCGGCAGCTGACAGCACCGTCTGGTCTGACATTCACATCACCAGCGACAGCAACCAGCCTGGTCTGACGCTCGACGTGACCGACATCACGTCGGCATCATCGTTCACCGTCCGTGCAGGTGCGTTTAAGAACATCTCCAACACTGACTTCAGCGGAAAGCTCTCTGTAGCGCTCTTCGGAGCCGACGGCAAGATGAAGTGCCTTCTCAACGATGGTCGCAACTTCAATCTCGTCGCCCTTCAGATCATGAGCTACATGGACTTCCTCTGCAGCGTTCCTGCCGGAACTTCTGTAGCTGACGGGGATGTGGTTCGTCTTGTGGCTCAGCCTTCGTTCAGCAACGAATGGCAGCCCGTAGCAGGCGACAGACTTGCCTGTGGTGAAGTATCGGCTAAGGGCAACAGCATCCCTTACTTCTCGGTTTCGCTTCCCGCCTCAACTGCCGACGCTGAGGTGTCTGCAGCCGACGACAAGGTCATCAAGGGTCGTGACTATACATTCACTGTAGTTCCGAAGTCTGCCGATAAGATTGTCACTGTAAAGGCCAATGGTTTCATCCTGACAGCCGATGCAAACAACGGCTACCGCCTCAGCAACGTGCTCGAAGACCAGAAGATCGAACTTCTCGTGCAGAACGCCGCCGACGTACTTTATAAGAAAACCGTATGGGTGACGTCAGGCAACCTTCAGAACTGTCTTACCGAACAGGAGGCAGCTACCGTGCGCGACCTCACGCTCTTCGGTACGATCAACGCCAATGACTTCAATTTCATGCGCGACCGCATGAAGCTTGAGCGTCTTGACATCTCTCAGGTATCCATCACGGCTCTGGGTTCCAACCCGGCCAACGCCATACCGACCAAGGCCTTCATGAGCTACCGCTCACTGAAGCAGATCATTCTTCCCAACAACCTGACCACTTTCAAGAACGCCTGCTTCGGACTCACAGGCCTGACTTCTGTAGAGATCCCCGCAAGCGTCGCTACATGGGAATACAACGTATTTGCAAACTGTACTTCACTCCGTGAGGTGACCGTGCGCCGTTCTGCTCCTGTATGGATCAACTGGTGTGTATTCACCAACACTCCTCAGGCCAAGCTGACCGTCCCCGTAGGTGCTTCGGATGCTTACAAGGCTAAGGAATACTGGCAGAATTTCAAGGAAATCGTGGAGGAGAATCCCGTGCCTGTTGACCACTTCACTTTATCTGTCGCAGAGCAAAAGGGTCTGAAGTACACCCTCATTACAGGTGGAACAGAGTTTAGCAAGGGAGACACATACGAATTCAAGGTGGAGACCGACGACACTTTCCGGGATGCGATCATGCAGGTCTACGCCAACTCTACACTCCTTGCTCCGGACGCTTCCGGTGTCTACACCGCTACAATCAACGGTAATACTCTTATCCATGTCGAGTTCAAGAAGCCTCAGGCCACTACTGTCGATAATACCTGGAAG
Organism: uncultured Porphyromonadaceae bacterium; assembly: GCA_947175225.1. Taxonomy (GTDB): domain Bacteria; phylum Bacteroidota; class Bacteroidia; order Bacteroidales; family Muribaculaceae; genus Lepagella. The sequence goes on along the minus strand of CAMWLX010000274.1, from coordinate 2,498 downwards.
CTTACAGGCGATGCCGGCGGTATCGGTCTGGCTACAGGCGTGGTGAATGTTCCTTTCAAGCAGTCATTCTTAGTGCGGGCGAACGCAATCAAGGTTCCCAAGGGTGATGACGCTGCCAAGTTCTACGGAATGGTGCTCACTGACAAGAATGGTGCAATCAAGGAGTTCATCTCTTCCATTGTAAGCAACTACTACAGCCGTACGGGCGAGAACCTCACTTACAATTTCTATTGTCAGGTGAAGGAGGCTTCGATCACCGAAGGCAATCAGGTGCGTCTTGCTACTTCCTACAATAAGAAGGATTGGCAGCTCGTAGAGGGTGAGGCTGATTCCATTGTCGACCGTATATATGCTGTCAACAACCCTGTGACGTATCACAGCGTGACAATGCCTGAAAGTGTCACTGGTGCGAGAATCGAAGGCGGTGCTACTGAGGTGGTTCGCGGTATGCCTTTCAGCCTTAAAGTTTCCGCAATCAACCCGTCTCAGCGCGTGAATGTCGCTGTCAACGGCGAGAACAAGATCACCAACGTGGCTGTAGCCAATCTCAACATTCCTGCTGTATTGGAAGACCTTGACGTGACCATCACCGTGAAGGATGCGGATGCCGGCGACTATATGGTCTACAATATCCAGGAAGGTCAGCTTGCTTCCAAACTTGCTGATTGCCCGGAACGCGTGAAGCTTATCGGATCTATGTTCGTCAGCGATTTCGACGCCCTCCGTGCTAATGCAAGCACTATTATCGACCTTGATATGGCGGATGTCACTATCAAAGGTGCCGCAATGACTGGCAACCAGCTTCCTGAAAACGCTTTCGCTCCTACAAGTTCAAGCAGCTTGTCTTCCCTCAAGACAGTGATACTCCCCAACAACCTCGAGCGCATCGATAAGAATGCTTTCGCACGTTGTACTCTGATCTCTGAAATCACCATTCCTGCCAATGTGACATACATCGGCAACGGTGCTTTCTCTGCATGTGCTGGTCTTAAGAAGATTGTTGCTAAGCCGAAAGTGGCTCCTGCTTGTGGCAATCTGACTCCGTTCCCGTCTGCAGCTGGAAACATCACTCTTGAGGTGCCTAAAGGATCAGAGGAGAGCTACAGCGTGCCTTCCACTTGGTGGTCGATGCTTAAGCTCTATAAGGCTCCTGCCGAAGCTGTGGACTACTATTGGGTTAAGGTTGACCAGTCTCGTGTGAATGTTGACGCTTACAAAGGTAATCTAAACAGTATCGCTGTTGGTTCGGCTGATGTGGAGTTTACTCTTCAGCTTCCCAATTATCAGCAATCTAAAGCGAACAATACATATACTCGCCCGGGTGTTCCGTTCAAGCTTTATGATAATGGTGTCGATGTATTTGCAAATCTGAATACTTACCGCTATCAGACTGGTATCAGGTACTACCCTGATCAGAACCCTAACAATACCGGTGGCCAGCTTAGGCTTAGGTGGATTCATTCCGCCACTTCCGGTCCATGGATGCCTCAGAACCATGAGATTAATCTATGGTTCTACTATTCTATTAACTTTGAGAACAAGGCGGGTGCCGAGGGTGTCACAGCAGAGGTTGTAGAGGTTCCGGATGGATGTGAATGGAAGAATGTGCCTATGGTGTATTTCCAGTATATGTCCGGTTATCAGGTCAACCCGGAAGTTAAGCCGGTACTTTACCGTGAGGGTAGCGAGATCAAGTTCCAGCTATCAAACCAACCGGAAAAGACTCAGCTCGTGGTCAGCATGATGACAAAGGTGATGACTAAGGCTGGTAAGACTCCTGTCTACGAAGAAAGGGAAACAATTCTCGAGTCCAACAATGGCATTTACACTATTCCGTCTCTTGATGGAGATTCCTGGATCAGAATCTCCGGTATCAAGAGCTATGAAGAAGGCGATCCTATTCCTGCAGCTGAAATCACAAATATGGAGAAAGAAGATGTCCTTGCATTTACAGAACTCACCGTCACAGGCGAAATGAAAGATGAGGATTTCGAATCCATTCGTGATAAATTTGAAGCCGTTGAGTCTATCGACCTTTCCGGTATCGAGAATGAAACTATTCCTGCAGGTGCATTCGAAGGTATGAATCAGCTTAAAGATGTGATCGTGCCTGAGACTGTCACTGAAATCGGTTCTGGTGCTTTTGCCGGCTGTGAAAACATCGAGTCTCTCACTCTTCCGGGTGTTACTTCTATCGGTGAAGGTGCATTCGAAGGCTGCGACAATCTGACAAGCATCCTTCTTCCTTCTCTCGGATCTGCTGAGGCAAGCGGAAAGCCTGGCATGCGCAAAGCTGCCGGTGTGGATGGCGTGACTGCTGAATCTTTCAGCGGACTCAATCCTAACTGCCTTATCTATGTTGGTTCGGTAGATGTTCCTAATGCTGAGGCGCTCAACATCATTCTTAATGTCGGTGGCACTCGCGTAGCAGCTTCCGATATCAATCTCGACGGAAACCACTCTTTCAACGCTCCGGAAAGCTTCATGCTAGGCGACCA
>CAMWLX010000273.1 GCA_947175225.1 uncultured Porphyromonadaceae bacterium | reverse complement strand
ATATATTATTGATTTGATAATTCCGATTGTTTTTATTAATTTTGCAAGATATGAAATCTATAGAAAGCAGATGATGAGATACATTTGTATTTTGACGGCTCTTGTTGTGTCGTTTGCAGTTAGTGCCGGCAGTCCTTTTCAGAGGAGTGTCGATTCAATAGCTGCACTGGAGGATGGGGGCATATTAGTGATCCCTGCCGGAGTTCATGTCTCCGGAACTCTCCGGCTTAAATCAGGAGTGAATTTGCATCTTGAAAAAGGAGCAGTGTTATTAGGAAGCATTAATCCGTATGATTATGACGGATATCTTGAAACGAAAGATGACGTAGCCGGTGGAGTTTCCGACAAGTGTTCCAAGCCTCAATTCGGCTTGATTGTGGCTCGCGACGCTCATAATATTTCAATTACCGGTGAGGGAACGATAGATGGCAGGGGTCTTGAACTCGCTCTTGCCATTGACAGTCTGCATCATATTGGGGAACGTGTGGACCCGAACTATAACACTCGAAGGATGCGACCGTCGCTTCGTCCTAAATTGCTTGATTTTGACAAGATAGATTCTCTCAGGGTGGAAAGTGTCAAACTTCGTGCGTCAGCAAGTTGGGGATTTTCTTTGAATAAATGTAATGATGTGTTGATACAGAATATTGATTTTATCAACCGTGCCTATTGGAATAATGATGGAATTGATGTGGCTGACTGCCATAATGTAAGAATAACTGATTGTGACATAAACTCAGCAGATGATGGCATTGTGCTAAAATCGTTTGATCTTGAAGATGGAAATGACAATATTTTTATTTCCAACTGCCGGATTGCAAGCAGTGCAAATGCGATTAAGATGGGCACAGAGTCGTTTGGCGGGTTTAGAAATGTCACCATTAAGAACATTAAAGTCAGAGATACTTTCCGGTCGGCAATAGCGTTGGAAAGTGTAGATGGGGCAGTGCTGGATAATGTGACGGTTGACTCCATTGAGGCAATGAATACGGGCAATGCCTTCTTTATTCGTCTTGGGCATAGGCGAGGGGAGAAACCGGGATCTCTTTCCAACGTCACGATAAGCAATCTTAAATGTGAGATACCTTTTGGCAGACCCGACAGCGACTATGACTTACGCGGACCTGACATAAACACAATTCATAATCCATTCCCCGCGAGTATTACCGGTATTCCGGGAAGCCGTGTGAAGAACGTGAAACTAAGTAATATAGAGGTGTCTTATCCCGGTAGAGGAACTAAGGGGATGGCATATATTGGAGCTTATCGCTACAAGGATGTGCCGGAAGAGATTGCCTCGTATCCTGAGTTTCATATGTTTGGAGAATTGCCGGCATGGGGACTCTTTGTAAGGCATGTAGATGGTTTGACTCTCGACAATGTGAAAATGTCGGTGCGTGAGCCCGACTATCGCCCCGCCATGGTAGCAGCCGACGACGTCCTTAATCTATCGGGAGAGATTATTGAATAGCACGTGCCGAAAAGGAGCTTGAAAATAATAATCTATAATCATGATACAATTTAATCGATTTTTAATTTCTACATGTGTGGCCGTATTGGCTTCAAATGGATTAAGTTTTGCCGCGAATACTTCAGAGTCAAAAGAGATTGGTCGTCATGACTTTTTCTATGCGGGAGAAAGTAAGCAACCTCGGATGTATATTGTAAAAAATGGTGGAATTGAGTGGCAACATCTTGCATCTGACCGTAAGGGTGAGATTAGCGATGCTATCCTCCTTACTGATGGCAATGTGCTTATAGCCCATCAGTATGGTATTGCAGAAATTGCACCGGATCATTCTACAGTATGGAGTTATGATGCTCCCGATGGATGTGAAATCCATACTATCCAGCCAATAGGAGAGGATAAAGTGCTTTTCGTTCAGAATGGAATGCCGGCAAAGGTCATTGTCATGGAGATTCCTACTTTGAAAATACTTAAAGAGTTTCCTCTATTGCATTGCAATGGAGAAAGAATGCCCACAATAATGTGAGTCAGGATAAGCGCAATGGGAAACCGGGCTATAAGACTTTCGTTGATTTCATTTCTCATCCCCATCTTGGAGGGAAGTGCCTTCTGTTTCTTATCGACGGCACATATGGATCTCGCGACGTGAACGGAGCCCCTTATCCCAAATGGCAGAAGGAGCCATTCTGCAATGACTGGGCATGCTCTATCATAGCCTCACAAGATCCTTTGGCAGCAGATGCTGTAGGCATGGACATGATAATAGGGGAGTGGCCTGAATTTGGAAGTCTGAATTATTGCGACGAGTATCTTCGTGAGGCTGCCACTATTCCTAACGCTCCCAGCGGAACAGTCTATATGGCAGACGGACAACTACTGACAGAACCCCTCGGGCTTATGGAGCATTGGAACAACTCAAAAGATCGTCATTATGAAGCTATCGACCTTGTTTATCGTAAAGTAGACTAATTCTGGAAAACATGAAAAAATCTGTTTTATCTTTAGTGGCATTGTCGGTGCTTTTCACTGCAAATTCATCCGGCATTGCTACTGAGCGAGTGTATCTGTCAGGCACCGGACCATCTGACACCAAAACCTGGGATTTCCATTGCTCCGAAGGAATGAACTCCGGAAAATGGTCGAAAATAGAAGTGCCGTCGCAATGGGAACAGCAGGGTTTTGGGGCTTATACCTACGGGCGCTTTTATCTTGACAAGAATGCTAAGCCAAGCAGCGAAGTCGGAACGTATCGACATGCATTTGAAGTTCCGAAAGAATGGAAAGGTCAGAAAGTCAAAATAGTTTTTGAAGGTTCTATGACTGACACTGATGTGAAGGTCAACGGAAAATCTGCAGGAAAGGTTCATCAAGGAGGTTTTACAGAGTTTTCGTATGATATATCTGATCTTTTGAAATATGGCAGTGATTCAAATATGCTTGAAGTCAAGGTGAGTAAAGAATCTGCCAATCCTTCGGTAAATGCTGCTGAGCGAAGAGCAGACTGGTGGCTTTTTGGAGGAATATATCGTCCTGTATATCTTGAAGTGATGCCTAAGATGCATATTGACCGGGTTGCTTTAGATGCCCGGGCTGATGGACGGCTTGCAAGCACTCTATTTGCTGAGGGTCTTAAAAAAGGTTCGACAGTCGAGGTCGAAGTAAAATCAGTTTCAGATGGTTTGTCTTTACGCGAATTCATTGCGCGAGATGTCAACCATCCGAGTGTTATCCTATGGAGCAACGGCAATGAGGGAGGATGGAATAAGGCACTTGACGGCATGTTTGCTTTGCTTGATCCTCAAGGAAGACATGTGGTGCATCCATGGTCTGATTTCAATGGTATCGACACACATCATTATCCTTCATATCAGACGGGTCCCGGGAAATTAGGCAACGGATGGAAAGTGTTTATGCCGACGGAATTCCTACATTCACGCTATGATAAAGGAGGAGGGGCAGGACTCGAGGATTTTTGGACGATGTATCGTCGCAACCCTATGTTTGCAGGTGGTTTTATATGGGCGTTTGTTGATGAAGCGATAGCAAGAACTGATAAAGATGGATGGCTTGACAGTGACGGCTCAAATGGATGCGATGGTGTAGTAGGTCCTTATCGAGAGAAAGAGGGAAGTTTTTATACGATCAAGGATGTCTGGGCTCCGATTCAGTTTGCTCCTTTAAATATCACCCCATCGTTTGACGGCACGATGCTCGTCACAAATGAATTCCTTTTCACAAATTTTGATGAATGCAGTATGAAGTGGCGAACGTATAGTGTGTCATCACCGGAATCAGGGGGAGCCAAAACGATGATGGCATCAGGAGATGTAGCACTTCCTTCAATCGAACCGAATGAGACCGGACGGGCTCGTTTCATGCTGCCGGATGATTTTTTTGAGGCAGATATATTGGAAGTTGAGATGTTTGATCAGACAGGACGTTCAGTAGTCACTCGCACATGGCCTGTGAAGTTCGCCTCAGATTATTTGGCTTTTTATACAGATGATATAGACTCAAGCAATGTTAGATTTGAGGAGTCTGAGGATATTGTGACCTTGGTTTCTCCTAAAGTATCGGTAAGTTTTGATCGACATTCCGGTATGATAACCGATATTGATTCCGGAGGCAAGAAAGTGGCTTTTGGGAATGGTCCGATAGCAGTTGGAATGAAAGCCAAGGCAAAAGGATCGACTGTATATCAGGATAATGATAACGCAGTGTTTATAGTTAAGTATGAAGGAGGAATTGACAGCATCGTTTGGAGAATGAATGGAGAAGGCGTTTTGACTATGGATGCGGTCATGCTAAATCATGCCGGTGGGAAAATAGATGGAGAGCCGGTCTATAGCGATAAGATTGGAGACATCGGCATCACTTTCTCTTATCCGGAATCAGAAGTGAAAGGAATGACTTGGCTTGGAGCAGGTCCCTACCGTGTTTGGAAAAACCGTCAGCGAGGTGCCAACTTTGGACTGTGGCATAAGGACTATAATAACACTATTACCGGCAATTCGTTTGAAAATCTTGTGTATCCCGAATTTAAAGGTTATCATGGTTCTCTTTATTGGGCTATATTGGAGGGCGCGAATACAGATATAACGGTGTCATCGGCTACGGATGGCATTTTTCTTCGCATGTTTACTCCGCAAGAACCGGATGGTATTAAAGGAGAGGATAAGATGCAACCTTTCCCGGAAGGAGACATCTCGTTTCTGATTGATATTAATGCGATGCGTTCATTCAAGCCGATTGCTGAGCATGGTCCATTGTCGCAGCCAACCAAAGTACGCATTAAGCCCGGAGATGAAGGAGTCGATCTTTCCCTTCGATTTAGATTCTAATGCCATCGACAATACAAAATAAGGACGCACGAGCCGTGCGTCCCTACGAAGCTATTGGAATAGCTATTATGATGTAGTAACTATTCAGCGTAAGTCTCTGTGGGCTTCAAGGGCAAGCGAAGCAATGCCCCTTTGTGGATGATATCAGAATAAAATAATAAAATTATCTCATTTATGAATATTTATAAGAATAAAAAGCTCCGTGTGCCCTCTGTGTGAGAACTAACAAGATATTCGCTGAATAGTTACCCATCCCCCACTATTTAGTCAACTTTTCAATTTCAAAGTCCAATCCGCGTTTATCTTTATTTT
>CAMWLX010000272.1 GCA_947175225.1 uncultured Porphyromonadaceae bacterium | reverse complement strand
TCTCTGAACTACAACCATTTCAAGCGACAAGAAACGGCAGTGATGGCCACAACAGTTCCGTTTCTGCCCATTCCAACTGTTACTTCCAACGATGCCCGATTCATTACAGAAAACCTTTTCGGAGAAATTTATGTCAAAAGACAATCATCAGACAAGACCAGCAACTGGACGGCTGCCTGCGATTTCTTCAAGTATGATTCATCGGAAGGTCAACTGATGGATGACAATACCGGAATGTCGATAGACGGAAAGATGGCAGGTAGCACATATGGAGCAGTTACCTCTTTCGACTTTAACAAGTCTGTGTCAAAACATTGGCAAATATCAGCAGGAGCAAGGAGCTCTTATGTAGAGATGAGCAGCCACGGCAGATATTCAGGAGATTCTGAACAGGGAACAAATGCTCTTTCAAAGGATATAGATAATCTTGGATCATCATTCAGATATAACGAAAACGTAAATGCCCTATATGCAGAGGGAAGGTGTGTCTATGGAATTCTGAACGCGAGTATTGGTCTGAGAGGTGAACAGAGTATTCTCAAAACTTTCTTCTCTGGCAATGAGAGTTCCGGAAGCCGGAACATTAACAGAAAATATTTCCATGTATATCCCGCTTTATCAGTCATGCTCTCCCCTTCCGGACATGGCTCTTTCATGCTTGCCTATGCCAACAAGGTGACGCGTCCAAGGTTTGCGGTTCTTGATCCCTTCATACATCTCTTTGACGACATCACCCATGTCGGTGGAAATATCAATTTGAAAGAATCGCACAGACACTCACTCTCCTTTGCCTGGAGCGACAATAGCCATTGGCGTGTGATGATGGGCTCTGATCTGATATCAGGAGATATCGTGAAGTATTACCGGGAACTTAGTGACAGGATAGTGTATGTAACCCCGGAAAATATACCATCGCATCTCCAGCTACTATTCTCAGTGGCATGCAGCGACATCAAGATTACTCGATGGTGGGCATTGTCGGTAAACGGAAATTTGATTTTCTCCACATATCGTTTTGCAGAGGCTACCGGACTCCGCCCTAACAGACTTTGGACTCCAATGATTGACCTAAAGAATATCATAAGGCTACCTTACAAAGTGAAAGTAGAGATGAACGCATCCTTCAGAGGAAAGGCAGCTTATGGACAGGCTCAGATTTCGGAAGTCTGGAACACATATTTAGGACTACGAAAGGATTTTTTTGATGGAAAACTATCGTTGTCGATGTATATTAAGGACATTTTTAACTGCAATCATTTTAAAACCACTATATTATTAGACGGCAGGAAAGCCGTGCTCTTCGAAAAGGAATATGAGGACATGCGGAAGATTGGTTTATCCATTTCATATAGTATAAGTGAAGGTATAGGAAATTCAAAAAAAGAACAGAGGAATGCTTGGATAGATGAGCTGAATCGTGTAAATTTGTAGGATATGAGAAAAAACTTATTCTTGCCGCTTCTTTTTGCGGTCATATTGTTTCTGATGATCAGGTTGACCAACGACCTGCCAACAAGAGTCCACTATCTCAGTCATTCATGGAGATTCATAGCGATTGAGCTGACCGGTGTCGTAGCAGGAAGTTTCGTATGCGATTATCTTGCCCGGAAATGGATCAGCATTACGATTAGTCGAAATATTGGCCTGCTGTCAGAGTATGGAGTGGTGATCATGGTGCCCACAGTAATGTGTATCTCGGTTATGGCCATGTCTCACGATGTGTCATTGGCAAAGGAACTGCCCGATTTGATCATCCCCATAGTCATTACTGTATTGATGTCGATTTGGCTTTATCTTACACTTAAAAGCAGGTTTCTTAATAAGCTTTACGCAGAGTCTCGACTGAAGCTCCTTAGAGCCCAGTTTCATCCGCATTTTCTTTTCAATATGCTCAATACCATTTATTTTACTATTGATGAGAAGAATGTGAAGGCCCGGGATACGGTCGAAAATCTATCCAACCTTCTTCGCTCCCAGCTTTATGAAGGAGATAGGAAGGTGACTGTAGAGAGGGAAGTTTCAGCACTGAACAGTTATCTTGAGTTATGCAGGATGAGATTCGGATTTTCCATTGAGATAATCTCGAAAATCGACTTGAGAAAAGGGTGGGAGGAAATTCATCCTCACCTGCTCCTTCCTTTAGTGGAGAATGCGGTTAAGCATTCGGGTGGCAATCCAAGACGTGTGACAGTGAGGCTTATGCAGGATAAGGATTCAATAGAACTCTTTGTCGAAAATACTGTGTCCTTGAACAACGTTGATTCTAATGATGAATCAGGACTCGGTCTGTCAAATCTCAGGATGATGCTTCAATTTTTATATACAAATAAATATGAACTAATGACAGAGAAGAGCGATAACCACTTCAAAGCTTATCTAAAAATCGTAGTAAGATGAACAAACCAATACTAACTGCCGCCATAGTAGATGACGAGCCGACCGCACGTTACGGTATTAGAAGCTATATCAATAAGACGCCTTCGCTAAAGTGTGTAGGGGAATTCCAGGATATAATGTCGTTGGAACGGTATCTGCAAGATAACTTTGCTCCAGACATTATCTTTATGGATATCCGGATGCCGGAAGTGTCAGGGTTGGACTTCATAGCATCTAAAACAGTCGATTCTGCGATCATCATTGTGACGGCATATGAGCAGTATGCGATCAAAGGGTTTGAACTGAATGTTTGCGATTATCTGCTGAAGCCGGTTTCCTATGGTCGGTTTCAGCAAGCAATCGACAAGACATCGGAATACGTATATTTCAAAAAGGGGCTTATTGAAGAGGAGTATATCTTCTTACGCGCCGACAGAATGATACACCGAGTAAGGATCAGTGAAATAGAGTATGCAGAATCAATGGAAAACTATGTTAAGGTAGTCACTTCTTCTGAGAAAATTATTACAAGAACCTCAATGAAGGAGTTTCTTGAACCTCTTTTAAAAAGAGGAATGGCACAGGTGCATAAATCATATGCTGTAAATATTGGAAGGATCAAAAAGATAGCTGGAAATCAAATCATAACAGAAGGAGAATATGTTATCCCCCTCTCAAAAACATTTAGGGAGAGAGTTTCGTCATTGATAATGGAAACTGGAAAATATCCGGATGTAAGATAATCGAGCAACAAGTATTAACAATCATTAACTAAATTATTAATATGTTTCCGTTATATAATTACCCAATGGATCAAATCATTATAATACCCATACATCCAAAACTCATATTGGGATATGATCAAATGGATCAGGCAAGACATAGGATTACGATCTGAACAAGGATTACGCGACTGAACATACATAGTGGATATACTGTGGCATATGCTACGGACGCACGGTCGCCCGGCAATGTGCTGTTAGCGTAGTCCAGAGCCATTGGATTTGCCATCGAACCACACAGCATTCCGGCAGTAGTTCCGAAATCAATCTTGAATCCCTTGACCGTAATAATTCCCACGACTACTGTCGGAATTATGGTGAGTATCGCTCCCAGTCCAACCCATAACAATCCTTCCGAGCGGAAAACGGTTTCAAAAAAATGAGCTCCCGACTCCAGACCAAGACAAGCAAGATAGAGAGAAAGGCCGATTGCCCTGAGCATAAGATTGGCGCTAACAGTGGTATATGTCACCAAATGCAACTGTGGACCGAACTTGCCGACAAGTATTCCCATGATTATCGGACCCCCAGCCAAACCAAGACGTACAGGCAAGCTGATACCGGGGAAATGAAATGGTATCATACCCAACGCTATTCCGAATACTATTCCAATAAAGACTGCAAAAAGATTCGGTTCGTCAAGGACATTGACAGCGTTACCAATCAGCGGCTCGATTTTGTCAAGAGCCTTTCCCTCCCCCACTACTATTATCTTGTCGCCAAGCTGAAGCCTTAAGTCGGGAGTGGCAAGCAGCGGCACTCCACTGCGATAGACTCTGCTTATATTCACACCGTAAAGATTTCTAAGACGCAGTGAACCGAGGGTTTTTCCGTTTATCTGCCGTCGAGTTACGATGAAAGGTTTGGAAACAAGTTGACGATCTACCGCATTCCAATCTATATCTTTGGCATTCCAGTCTGTCTGGTCCTGCTGTCCGAAGACTATATGAAGCCCTTCCACGTCATCAGGCGCACTTGTCACAAGTAGATGATCACCCATCTGAAGTTCAGTTGAGGATGTCGGAATAGAAACATCGCCATTTCGCCATAGTCGGGAAATAACAAAATGACAATTGGAATAGTGGGCTATATCAGCAATTATCTTACCACATATTCCCGGATTTGTGATCATAAATTCCGTTATCTTTGGCTTCGGAAGATTCTGCACTGAATGTGGACTAACCTCATTAGGCTTTATAAAAACCTTACGCATGAAGATAACTCCAAGGATTACACCTATTACTCCTAATGGATAAGTCACGGCACATCCTAAAGCCGTGGTACTGCCAGGAATCCCTAACTGTGAAAGTGTCTGCTGAACCGCGCCTAAGGCCGGCGTATTAGTAGTGGCACCACAAAAGAGCCCCATCATATCCGGCAAATTTACAGGGGTAATGTATGTTAGGACAATTGCGCACAACAAGGTTAGCAATGCCAGTCCTACCCCGATAAGATTGAGCCTGATTCCTCCATGTGCTACAGAACTGAAGAACCCCGGTCCAACCTGCATCCCCAGAGCATATACAAACAGCACCAGTCCGAAATTCTCAGCATATTTCAATATCTGAGGATCAATCGACACTCCTATATGTCCGGCGAGAATACCCACGAAAAACACAAAGGTCACTCCAAGTGAGACATTGGCGATCTTCAATTTGCCAAGTGCAAGCCCAAGTGCACATACAAGTGAAAGTACCACTATAGCCTGTACTGCGCTCCGCTCTTCAATCAGATTTAGTAACCATTCCATGCTCCAATAACGTAAATATACTTTCCTTTATACAGATTTTTACTTAATAGTCAATCTATTGATGAAGACATCAAATCAGCAATAACGCTGACAACTTTGCCTTACTTTATTTTAAGATACAAAGATAACACTTTTTTCTCATATTACTGACTACAACACAAAAAAAACTGAGTAGTCAAATGTTACACCGTTGATGATTAACAATGGTTAACTAAACAATTTTTCTGTTTTTGGTTTTTTAACG
>CAMWLX010000271.1 GCA_947175225.1 uncultured Porphyromonadaceae bacterium | reverse complement strand
GCTTTAGAAACTTTAAAAAAAGGCATTGAAGTTTTTCCTAATCGTCTGGATTTTAGATTAGCAAAAGCACAAGCTTTCCAGTATATAGATGACCAAGAGTCACTTTCAAAATTGGGAATTGATATATTGAAGCATAGTCGTGTCAATGGCTGCCAATGGGATTGGAATGATGGAGAGTCACTGAATGCAGAAGAAGGATTAAAAAATATGCTTGATGGCATCCATGCCATAGAATATTATCTTTATCGCCATTCTTTTAAAGATGATCTGCTTGATCTTAATTTGAAATACTATCCCTCCGATTCTGAGGCTCTCTTATTTAAAGGAATGTCTTTAATAGATGATGAGAAATATAAAGAAGCTCGGCGTTATCTTGAATTTGCCAATGAAAAGCATCCTGATGATTATGCCATAATGTTCTATCTTGGGGTGGTCTATTCAAAAATGGGTGAAAAGGAAAAGGAGAAAGAAATTTTAATGAGAATTGTTGAGAGCGATAATGCAGATGAGAAAATAAAGCAAACAGCTAAGGCAATACTCGAAGGGCAAGATTCAAACTTGAAAGAAATGGATCTCTATCGTTTTGAATTCAATTTTCTAATAGATGTTGCTGATACATGCGTTCCCTCTGCGGATAGCATAGAAATTCTGTCGAATGAAGATGATGCGATATTTTATTTACTTGAACAGATAGGGTATTATCTACCAGAACAAAAGGAGATAAAAATTGATGTAATAGGAGAGGGAGATGAAGCCGTTGTAGTTTGGACGATGCCCGAGCCTAAAAGGATACCCTTGGCTCGCTACATTGCATTTGTTCCTGACAAAGAAGCAAACAATTACCGGCTTTACACTCTTGAACGTTCTCTTAGCTGGGATAGTATCGATCCGGCATGGATATTGGGCTATTGCTATAATGGTGGTCATTCAAATTTCGGGGAGATTCCTTATCCTTCAACTCCCGAAGAATTTGTAAACCATGTATTAAAGGTATTTAATGAAAATTAGATTAGTTGGATATGACTTCTCGACGTAGTTTTATAAAAGGTTGCGCAGGATTGGCGTGTGCATGCTGTTTTGGCTCAGTTTTTGATTTTACAGCCAAAGCAAATGAATTGGAAAAGAAACCTGAAATCAATAGGGATGAAGCCTTTGCACTTCAATGGATCACTGAACTGCTTGATTCATTGGATAAGAATAATCTTTCAGATTCTCAACTCAGAGAAATTGTGAAGTCAACTTCTCAGGCTCACCACGACCTGCTGAATGTTCCGGATATGGTGAAACCTTATATTGGGAAACCTGATGAATTCATCGAGTTCTTGCAAAATTCATGGGGTTGGATAGTGAGGAACGATAATGCAAAGCAGATGCTTATTGTCGATGAGAATAAACCCGTATGTGTGTGTCCTCTTTTAAAGAACTGTTCAGACAAGTTGTTTCCGGCCTTGTGCTATTGCTCGGAAGGGTTTGCAGAAAAGATGTTTTCATACGTCTTCCAGAAGCCGGTTGAGGTCAAAGTTGAGGCTTCCATACAGCGAGGGGATAAATCTTGTATCTATCATGTTTTTTACTAAATAGCTGAAAAAATATTATTCTATCATTAATGTATATTCGATTGAAAGTTAGCGATAACACTTATGTGTTAGGAATAATGAGTTAGTACCTATGAAGTCGATTTTTATTACTTTGGGAGCATCGTTGATTATTTTGTTTTCAGGATGCAATAACGAGATTTTTCTTGATGATAACCGGTTGCCTGACTTTAGCGAAGTTAACATAGATGGCGACAACGGAAGTTGGCGCACTCCGATATCTCGGCAAGGGCTTATCAGGGTCTATATCAATTTTGATTATCCCGACTATAAATATGTGGAGTATCGAAACACCGATTATAAAGAGGTAGATGAGAATTGTCCCGCTTCTGAATTGCTCGATATAACATACCGAACACCATTAAGAGAATATGGTGTTTCTCTTCATGGCGATATGCTTTATTTTTCAAGTTGGTATAATGCTTCCTCTGCACTCACTGTTACTCTTGATCTTGAATATGTATATGGTGACGTAAAAAGAATAGATTTCAAAATTTCTAAAGGAAAGCCTTTAAAATTCGTTATGCAGGATTATGATAACGACATGAAGATAAAGGAGTATATGTCAAATCAGACATATTCTACAGTATTTTCTAACCACCTTTCTGAATCGTACCCTCTGGATATATACCCTTATTACATGAACAATTGTTTTGAAGAGGTGACTACGGATGAGGAATGGGCAAATGGATTGACTTTTGATATAGATATCCCTGTCTGTATTAATGGACGTTGGTTGGGACTTAGCAATAAGAACTTTACAATTGGGGATAGGATAGATTTTTGCTCTCCGGATTCTATTTCAGAAAGCTTTACCGTTGATGTGCCTCCATTAAAGTTTGCTAAGGTCAGATACAAATATTTATATTCAGAAGCTACTATGGAGAGTATTCTTATTCTTGACAATACGGTAGCCGACTCACAGGTTATGCTCCCTATTAAATGCAAAGCAGTTTATCCAATTGATTATGACTATGAAGTTATTTTTGAAGATTTATGAAAAGTAGAATATTAGTTTTAATCATAATATCGTTAGTTGAATTCACACTCTTTGCTTCAGATACGATTTCCTCGGGATTTTCAGCACCATTGAAATGGAGAGTAGGTGTGGATGTATCAGCAGGATGGGTGCCAGGAACATGTGCGTTCATAAGGGGTGATAATCCCTCAATGAGCCAGATCAATTCTACTGTGGCAGGGGATGCTCGTGTAGATTTCAGTTTTAATCCTCAATCACGCCAAGGGGTACTTTACAAAGGTCTCTACCAAGGCATTGGAATAGGAGCAAATTCATTTTTTCATTCTAATACACTTGGAACGCCCATATCGGTTTATGCATTTCAAGGGACACCGTTCGCTAAAGTGGGAAATAATGTGTGGCTTGGATATGAATGGCAGTTCGGAGCCGCTTTCGGATGGAAAGCATATTGTGAACAATCAACAGACAACGCAGCTCCTGTAAGTACTTATGCGACTGCACACATGGGTATTGCTGCAAAGCTACATTATTCACTATCAGAACGCTGGGAGATAAATGCAGGAGTCATACTGAAACATTATTCTAATGGAAACACTTCATTTCCCAATAGAGGCGTAAACTCATTAGGAGCAGTGGTTGGCATAGCATATAATCTAAATACAGTTGAGAAAAGCGAACAATATTCAAATAATTCTCTGATAGAGGAAGCTGATAAAGGGAAATGGATGTTCGATATCATGGCATTTGGTGCTTGGCGAAAGCGTGTGCTTGTCATTGATAATTCTCCTACAATATTGCCGGGAAAATTTGGTGTGCTTGGCATGCAGTTTTCTACTTTACGGAAGTTGAATCGCTATGTCGATGTCGGACCGGCTATTGATATTATGTGGGATGAGAGTGCAGATCTTGCTCCAAACTGGGTAGAAGGGAGTTATGGAGAAAATATTCTTTTTCGGCGTCCAATATTCGGCAACCAGATAAGTGTTGGAGCATCTGCCCATGCAGAATTGACTATGCCAATTTTCACCCTTAATGTGGGTCTCGGCTATGACTTCATCAAGCCTAATGGAGAGCGACGCTTCTATCAGTCGTTGACGTTAAAAACATTTATTACGCATAGTGTTTATCTTAACGTCGGTTATCGCCTGGCACGTTTTCAAGATCCTCAAAACCTAATGCTTGGCATTGGAGTAAGATTATAAAAGAATCCCGGAAATTTATCAATAATTTCCGGGATTAATCATTTTATTTGAGGTATTTATCTAAGAAACGGAAGAAGGTGCGTTGCCAGAGGATAGCATTCTGAGGCTTCAGGATCCAATGGTTTTCGTCGGGGAAGACGAGCATCTCTGCTTCCAGACCATGCATCTTTGCTGCATTGAATGCCATCATGCCTTGCGATGCAAGGATACGGTAGTCAAGTTCTCCAACTGTGACAAGAATAGGAGCAGTCCAGTTGTTGACGAATTTGTGAGGTGATGTGGCAAATGTGCGCTGTGCAGTCGCATTGCCATTCTCCCATGGTGCGCCACCCATATCGAAGTCAGCAAACCACATTTCTTCTGTCTCAAGATACTGGGCTTCCATATTGAAGATACCGGCATGTGCTACGAGAGCTGCAAAGCGTCCTTCATGATGTCCGGCAAGCCAGTAAACTGAGAAGCCACCATAGCTTGCTCCAATGGCACCAATCTTCTTAGCGTCAACGTATGGTTGAGCTGCAATGTAGTCTGTTGCGGAGAAATAATCACGCATGTTCTGACCACCATAATCTCCTGAGATCTGACGGTTCCATTCCTCGCCAAAACCCGGAAGACCACGACGGTTAGGAGCTATGATGACGTAGCCTTGCGATGCCATGATACGGAAGTTCCAACGATAGCTCCAGAACTGGCTTACAGCCTGCTGCGGACCACCCTGGCAATAAAGAATTGCAGGATATTTCTTGTTGGGATCGAAGTTTGGAGGAAGTATTACCCAGCAAGTCATCTCCTTGCCGTCAGTTGTCGGAACAAGATGTTTCTCCACTTTCACTTCAGCAAGTTGAGAAAGGATGTCTTTGTTGACTTCTGTCAGTTGTCTCACATTTCCTGCTTCTGCAACATAAATATCGTTTGGCTCAAGCATAGAGTGACGCATACAAGCTACCTTACCGGTATTTCCAAGGGGCTGAACACCTACATAGTCATACTGACCTTCAGCTATAACGTCGATCTTTGCATCTGCCACGTTTATTTTGAATATTGGCATCACGCCATCGCTATAACCGTTGAAAACGATTTCCTTACCATCAGGAGTCCATGCGATTCCCTCCGGCCAGCGGTCCCAGTTTTCAGTCAGATCTTTTACACTGCGTGAAGTCATATCCATCACCATCAGGCGCTTTTTGTCGCTTTCATATTTAGCAGTCTTCATCGAGAGGAATGCAAGGCTATTTCCATCTGGTGAGAAAGCCGGGTCTGTGTCATAACCGGGCCATTCTTCTCCCGGAGTGAGACATTCAGTTTGTCCATTTTCTGTGTCATAAAGGAAAAGATCGCTGTCTGTGGAGAAAGCATAATCCTGTCCGGCAAGTTTACGGCTGACATACACGAGTTTGTTGCGGTCGGGACCCCAACCAAACGACT
>CAMWLX010000270.1 GCA_947175225.1 uncultured Porphyromonadaceae bacterium | reverse complement strand
CAACTAAGTCGCTACCGCAAAAGTCGCCGTCGTTATAATGATGAAACATCTTCAGTAGTGTTTCTATCGAGTATTTCGGTGCATTTCTTTCGGACATGGATTTCCGTATCTCATCATCGGTGATATACTTCAATTCAATTTTTTGTCCGATAACCTTTTCCATTGCCAAAAGGATTTCCGAGGCTGAAAGGTTCTGGGAACCGCATAATTCCAATGTGGCGTAATGATACGAACTGCCGAGAGCGAGTGCAGCTACACAGTTCCCGAAATCCTCTACATCTATCAGATTTATGCGATTGATACTGTCGATACCGGTAAAGAATTTCTGGACAAATACCTTGCTGTTTACCAAAGCCTCCTTTGCGTTCAGTATATTCTGCATAAAAGGAGCCGGTTGCACGATGGTATAGATAAGTACGGAATTAACAAGAGCCCTCTCAATTTCAAGCTTTTGGCGATGATGGGGCAATTCCGGCTCTATGGAATGTAGAACGGACTGGTATATGAACCTCTTTATTCCAGTCTCCTTTGCGGCTTTGATAGCCATTTTTCCAATTTCTGACTCATCTTCCCTTGCGGTAGGACATATATAATATACAGCGTCCATTCCTCTCATTGCTGAAAGCAAATCTTCATAAGACGCTATATCACCGACTATTGTTTCTGATGCGCCAAGAAAGAGCATCTCATCGGCCTTTCTGTCGGAATGTATCATTGCTCTGACACCAATACCCCTTGAAGCCATCGCCTCGACTACAGCCTTTCCGGTTAATCCGGTTGATGATGTAACTAATATTCTCATTGTGCAAATATACTAATTTTACATTTATTTTCGTTGATATATCAACAATTCTCCAACTTGATTTGTTTATAAGTCAGAAACAAATTTTACAAAGATAGATTATGAAAATAATTGCATTAGAAGAACATTTGTCCAGCAAGACCATCGGAGCGGCTGTTGCAAAGACCATTCAGGAGGCGTATCCTTACGCGCAACAGTTCATGCACCCGGCTCCTGCGGATGCACCAAGTGTTCCTGATCTTTTTGAGTTGGGAGGGAAACGCATCGCCGAACTTGATGAAGCCGGTATCGATATGGAAGTGGTGTCATACACCAATCCAACGCAATGGCTTACAGGTGACGAAGCCGTCACACTGGCAACGCAAGCTAACGATACGCTTTCCGAGGCAGTGAAACCTTATCCCGACCGCTTTCGTGCTTTCGCAACACTTCCGTGGAATAATCCGACTGCGGCAGCTGATGAATTGCGTCGCACTGTGAATGAACTGGGATTTGTGGGTACACTTATATCGGGTCGCCCACAGACGGGAAATGTATTCCTTGATGACAAGATGTATTACCCCGTATGGGAGGCGCTGACAGAACTTGACCTGCCGGTGTATATCCACCCAAACTACACATCTGTTGATGCCGTCAACGCATATTATAAGGGGCTCAATGATCAGCTTGATACCATTCTCAGCTCTTACGGCTATGGCTGGCACTATGAGGCAGGGATGCAGATTATCAGAATGATTCTTGCCGGAGTGTTTGAAAAATTCCCTACACTGAAAGTTATTTCAGGTCACTGGGGTGAAATGGTACCGTATTTCCTCTATCGGCTCGACCAAATGTTCAAACCGGAGGTTACCGGACTTTCAGATACGATTTCCAATATTTATAAGAAACACGTCTGGATTTCGCCCAGCGGCCTCTACGACAATGACGCATTGCAGTTCTGCGTCAACAAACTCAGTATCGACCAGCTCGTTTTCTCAGCAGACTGGCCATACGTGCCAATGACTGATGCACGTGCTTTCGTTGACAACGCGCCGCTATCTGATACAGACAAGGAGAAATTCAGCCATCTAACAGCCGAAAAACTCCTTCACATCTAACTATTGCCACTTTATCGCTAACGATATACTAAACTTAATATCAGCGGCTCCCTCATCGGGAGTCGGTGTTGCTGTCTTTTACCCATAGTGCGTTCCACCGTACTATTGTGTCATAATATCCGCTAAAGATACTCGCTCTATGCAGACAATCACAATCAATTTCCAAGTGCCACAAGGCTGGCACGAATTAGGCGATAAACAACTACGTTACGTTTATCAGCTTCTCGCGGCTGACTATTCGGCAGACGAGGTTAAGACCCTTTGCTTACTCCAATGGAGCGACACAAAAGTTATCGGCAAGCAACCCTCCGGCGCATATCTGCTCCGTAAGGGTAAAAACCTTGTTCGAGGCTACACCTCTCACTATTGCCGAATTGCTCCCGTCTCTCGCTTGGCTCGACACCGTTCCGCATCAGCCTGTACGCATTACTCGCATCAACCGTCAATCTGCGCTCCCGGCTGACTTCTCCGAAGTGCCGTGATAACGAAAATCCGTCATACTCCAAAATCGGGGTTGTCGTCCCGTGAGAAAACAGAATCACGTCTGAATGAGATTTTTCCGAGGCTGTTCATAGCGTCTTTCTTCTGATTATCGAGAACGTGGAGATATTTTTCCGTCATCTTTATACTGGAGTGTCCGAGGAGGGATGATACAGTCTTGATGTTGGCTCCGGCATTGAGTACGTTGACCGCGAAGCTGTGCCGGGCGCAATGCCATGTTATATGCTTGTTGATTCCTGCCTGTTTTACCCATTCCGCAAGATGCCTCCTGCATATCGAAGTGTCAGGTAAAAGGAATATCAGTTCTGACAATTCTGCCGGATTGCGTGGAAATCCAATTATATCCATCAGGTAGTCACTCAGTGGCATTACGACCGCGCTGTACGCGCTGCGTCCCTCGCTTTTGACCTGATTGAACCGCAATGTACGGGAACTGAAATCAATGTTGCCATACGTCAGCCTTTGATGTCGCAGAATCGGATGCCTGTGTACATTAGCTTTTATCCATTTTCTCCAAATCTACTATCTCAAATTACACCTTCTATTGAGATTTGCTTTAATTTGTTCTATAAGTCAATAAGTTATGTTTTACAGGGTGTACTAAAAAGGTACTTAATGACGTAATTGAGGTAAATGGATAGAGTGATTTTATGATTTTTTAAGACTTGTTGATTTTATTTAATTCTAACGATTTTGATTTGTTTGTCGAAGATTTGAGGCTCTGAATGGTAGGATATTGAGAAAATTTTACTAACTTTGCAACCGGATTGACTGCGGTCTATCCATGACATATTGAATAAATAGAAGCGTTATGTCTTCTTCTTGTAAGTGAAAAGCCTAGGAAACTTATATCACGAGAACAAGAGATGGCAGACGGTTTCCACGCGCATAGCGTGGGACTGTTTTCCCACATCTGTTCTCAAAGGTTTTCCTAGCACCTTCACTTTAAGACGTGGCATACAGTTCCGCGCTTTTTCATTGTAAAGGGTTCTTTGGAACTGAGAACCGCTAGGAAAACAAATAATGAAACATTTTTTCTTGGCACTGATTTCCGTACTATTTGCGGTCAGTGCATGGGGTAAGGACATCAAGGTTGTTGTCATCCCAACAGAAGCAACCATTAAGGTTAATGGTTCGTATTACGGTGAGGGAAGTGCTGTTCTTAAAATCAAAAAGAACGACTTTGTTTCACTTGAATGTAGCTGCCCTGGCTATGAAACTCTCAACACCCGCATCTATGGTAACGATGATCGCAAGACCATTGAAGTTAAATTAAAAGAGGATATGCTCCTCAAACAAACTTCCGAGTCTTCAGTTGCAAATAATTTCTTCTCGGTCAAAGTAAATAAGAATCTATACTCTGATGATCCAGAAACAGGTAAGCGTAATTCCGAGAATGCTTGGAAGATGGCACATAGCGTTCTTTTAAAATACTTTGATGAGATTATGACATCTGATGCAGCCTCTGGCTTTATTCAAACTCCATGGCTATACAAAAACTATGTAGAAGCCGGAAAAACACTTCGTACAAGGGTTACAGTTAAGGAATCAAATATAGGCGGAGACTTAACCTTCCAGATCAAGATGACTTCTGAAATGGCTCCTATTCAAGGTCGTAGCCGTGAAGAGTCATTCTTAGAGACCAACCGTATAATGAAAGAGTTTGAAACTCTGGTTAGTGAATTCCAAGCTAGACTCGGAGAAAAATAAATATCACATAAATGAAAAAACTATTATTTCTTTTCGCGTTTGTTTTCGGGATGATCACAATCGCACACGCTCAGGTAAAAGAGACCTTCGATTCAAACTCATGGCAGTGGACTGAGTATTCGGCTGACATGGGTCGTGCATACATTATTGAAGGAGTAATGCGCCTTGAAAGTAAATCCGATAACTATAACAATACCTCATTAGCGGATATGGTTGGAAGTGTAGCAACACACTCATTTCTTCCTATGGATCCAGCCAAGGGGTTCGATCTGAAATGTACCGCCACCCTTGAAAAATTTGAAGGGAAAAAGATGTTTGGTATAATTCTGGATTATGTAGATGATATGAATTGTCTTGTGTTCATGATTAAAGGCGATTGTGCATGGCTTTATAAAATGAAAGAAGGCAAAATCGTAGGACAACAGAAGAATCAATTTAAACTTCAAAAAGGAAAGAAAAGTACTAATCTTGATATTCAGGTAATTTATCAAGGAGGAGAACTTGAATTCAGAGTTAACGATGTTCAAGCGTTAATGTGTAAATATGTGCCCATTACATCAAATGGTTTCGGATTCTTTGCCTTTGGAAAATGTAAAGTGGATTTTGATGATGTAGAAATTATGAATTAAACATCGCAACAATACTTTCATAATAAGTCAACGAATAAACTTTAAACATGGAGTAGGCTGTGGGGGTATCCCACAGCCTACTGGTGTGTTAATAGTCAAAGATCCACTCATAGATAGTTTTAAAATCTCCGATCAAGGAGATGCACTACTATGGAGTCAGAGGGATTCCACAACCCAACTGGAATGCAGTTGCCACAATATCCACACTGGCAGCTATAACGGCTGCATTATCTAAGACAAGTTTGCCGACCTTCGTGAGTTGGTAGGCAGTCGGCTACGCTACCTACCAGAAATGTTTAATAAACTTCTTCTTTTCTTTCGATTTTAAATTAAATTGATTCTAATCTAAAGTCTGTGTGGCGAAGCCATTTTAATCTAATTCGCAGAAACCTACTCTCCCACTTTCGCAGTACCATCGGCGAAATGATGCTTAACTTCTCTGTTCGGGATGGGAAGAGGTGTTTCCATCATTCTTAACCACTAATACAA
>CAMWLX010000269.1 GCA_947175225.1 uncultured Porphyromonadaceae bacterium | reverse complement strand
TTCCTAAGATATGGACATAACACTTCCAATTTTAATCCTTGCGATCCCAATTGCGATGTTCCTCATCTTGGGAATCGGAGGCGTTGTGATGCCACGCAAAGTTGCCGGCATTCTCGGCATTCTCGGCATGGGCACTTGCGCAGTGCTTGCCTACACTGTGGCTTTCACATACTTCTTCAGCGGCTCGCCCGACTTCATCATCGACGGAGTCCGCCAGCAGTTCCAGGTCTTTGATGTCACCTGGCTTGCATTTACTGAGAAACTTGTGGTGAAACTCGGTTTCCTCCTTGATCCAATCTCGGCAATGATGCTGATAGTGATCACTACGATTTCATTCTTCGTTCACCTCTATTCATGGGGCTACATGGAGCATGAGCCGGGCTTCCAGCGCTACTACGCTTTCCTGAGCTTATTCTCATTCTCAATGCTCGGACTTGTAGTGGCCACCAACATTTTCCAGATGTATATCTTCTGGGAGCTCGTGGGTGTCAGCTCTTATCTGCTCATCGGATTCTTCTATAAGCTTCCATCTGCAGTGTCTGCATCAAAGAAAGCCTTTATCGTCACCCGTTTCGCCGACCTCGGCTTCCTCATCGGTATCCTCGTTCTCTCCTACTATACTGATACCTTCAATTTCCAGACACTCACTTCCAATCCTGAACTCGTAATGGCAGAATGTGGCGGTGCCACTTTCATGGGTGCATCTGTGATGACTTGGGCAATGGTGCTCATCTTCATGGGTGGTATGGGTAAGTCAGCAATGATGCCTCTCCACATCTGGCTTCCTGACGCTATGGAAGGTCCTACTCCGGTGTCTGCCCTCATCCACGCTGCTACTATGGTCGTGGCGGGTGTCTACCTCGTTGCCCGTATGTTCCCCTGCTACTGCCAGGTGCCGGCTTCGATGGATTTCGTAGGAGTCGTAGGTGCTATCACAGCTTTCTATGCTGCAGTTGTAGCTTGCACTCAGATCGACATCAAGCGCGTGCTTGCATTCTCCACTATATCTCAGATTGCATTCATGATGGTTTCGCTTGCAGTGGCTCGCGACTACGTCCCGGTTGGTGAACATTGGCATGCTCCCGGTCTCGGCTACATGGCTTCTATGTTCCACCTCTTCACTCACGCAATGTTTAAGGCGCTCCTCTTCCTTGGAGCAGGCTGCTTGATCCACGCCGTTCACTCAAACGACTACACAAAAATGGGAGGCCTCCGCAAATACATGCCTATCACCCACTGGACATTCCTCATCGGCTGTCTCGCCATTGCAGGTATTCCTCCATTCTCAGGCTTCTTCTCTAAGGATGAAATGCTCGCCGCTATGTATCAGAACTCATTCTTCTGGGGCGCCTGGATGTCAATGGTAGCAGGTCTGACAGCTTTCTATATGTTCCGTCTCTACTATCTCATCTTCTGGTGGGAAGAGAATCCTCACTACAAAGAGCACACACCCCACGATGCTCCTTGGCAGATGTCGCTCCCGCTTATCATTCTTGCTGCAGTGAGCTGCGTAGCCGGTTTCATCCCATTCGGTGAGTTCGTGACATATAATGGTGAACCTTACCATATCCATCTTGAAGCAGCCGTTGCATTGACAAGCGTTGCAATTGCAGTCATCGCTATTGCCTTGGCAACTTGGCTTTATGCAAAGAAAAACGACCGTCCTGCAAAGATGCGCGCTGCGCTTCCTACTCTTTGGGAGGCTGCCCACCGTCGCTTCTACTGGGATGAGATCTATCAGTTCGTCACTCATAAGATTATCTTCGGCATCATTTGCCAGAGCATCGCATGGTTTGACCGCCACGTCATCGATGCTACTATGGACGGATTTGCCAAAATCACTCAGAAAGGAAGCTTCGCTATCCGCGGCATGCAGAACGGTCACATTCAGGCTTACGTCGCTTGGTACTTCTTCGGAGCCCTCGCTCTTGCGGCTGTAGTTTGGCTTTGCCTCGTTTGATAAGTTATTCATATTGCTAAAAAATATAAGACAATGTTTGGAAATATTTTAATTTGGTTTGTAGTCATCCCCATCCTTATGATGGCGGGACTCGGCTTCTGCCGCAACAGCAGTATGAATGCCATCCGCGCGGTGATGACTGTAGGTAGCACCGCACTTATGGTGCTCGGTATCTGGCTCACCTGCGACTTCCTCAGCCTCCGGGCTGCGGGAAACACTGAAGATATGCTCTACATGGGAAGCTGGTTATGGTATGCTCCTCTTAATATTCATCTTGCAGTTGGCGTCGACGGCATCTCCGTCCTCATGCTTCTCCTTAGCTGTGTGATCGTATTTGCAGGCACATTCGCTTCATGGAAGATCAGCCCACTCCCAAAGAATTTCTTCCTTTGGTTCTGTCTCCTCAGCACAGGTGTGTTCGGCTTCTTCATCTCTATTGACATGTTCACAATGTTCATGTTCTATGAGGTGGCTCTTATCCCGATGTATCTGCTTATCGGTGTATGGGGCACAGGTCGCAAAGAATACAGCGCAATGAAGCTTACCCTAATGCTTATGGGTGGCTCTGCATTCTTGATGCTCGGTCTTCTCGGCATCTTCTGGCACTCCGCTCCGGACCTCGCAAATTGCACTTGGAACATCCTTGAGATCTCTCACAATTCAAGCATCGACCCAAGCTGGCAGCGTCTCCTCTTCTGCTTCACATTCGTTGGCTTCGGCGTTCTTGGCGCAATGTTCCCATTCCACACTTGGAGTCCTGACGGTCACGCTTGCGCGCCTACTGCCGTTTCAATGCTCCACGCCGGCGTGCTTATGAAGCTTGGTGGCTACGGTTGCTTCCGCATCGCCATCTTCCTTCTCCCACAGGCTGCCAACGAACTCGCATGGATCTTCATCGTTCTTACCGGTATCTCTATCGTCTACGGTGCATTCTCCGCTTGTGTTCAGACCGACCTCAAGTATATCAATGCTTACTCTTCAGTGTCACACTGCGGCATGGTGCTATTCGCAATCCTTATGCTCAACACCACAGCAATGACCGGTGCAATCATGCAGATGCTTTCTCATGGTCTGATGACAGCCCTTTTCTTTGCACTCATCGGTATGATCTATGGTAGAACTCACACCCGCGACATCCGCCAGATGGGGGGACTCATGAAGATTATGCCTTACCTTGGAGTCTGCTACATGATCGCAGGTTTTGCATCTCTCGGTCTCCCGGGTCTTTCTGGCTTCGTAGCTGAGATGACTATCTTCTTTGGTTCATTCCAAGATGCTGACACTTTCCACCGTGTATTTGTGATTGCAGCCACTTGCTCAATCGTCATAACAGCAGTCTATATCCTCCGCGTTGTCGGCAAGCTTCTTCTCGGTCCGGTCCAGGATGAGCATCACCTTGCGCTTACAGACGCTTCATGGTTTGAACGCCTGAGCACTGTCACCCTCATCCTCTGCATCGCAGGCATCGGTTGCTTCCCCAACTGGATCAATGAGACTATTCAGCATTCATTCTCTCCAATCATTGCAGCCATCCAAGCTGCAGCTCTTTAAATCTAAATCTTTACCTTTCAAATAACAAAAACAATGGACTATTCACAATTTGGGACAATGCTTCCCGAACTGATTGTATTGGGAATCTTCCTCGTAGTGTTCTTCATGGACACTTTCGGAGGAGAGGTGGTAAAGAAGATTCTGACCCCGTTCACTGCAGTTCTCTTCCTTCTCGGCACTGTAGCCATCTGGCTTGCGCCGAGCTCCCCGGAAGGAATCTTCGGAGGCATGTATGTCAACGACACTGCATGCAAAGCAATGAAGTGTATACTCAACATAGGCGTAATCCTCGTACTTCTTCAGTCTTACAAATGGGCTGACAGCCCGGAGATGGCGAATAAAAAGGGGGAATACTACGAGCTTCTTCTTGTCACTCTCTTCGGCATGTATCTCATGATTTCCGCTCGCCACTTCCTTCTTTTCATCATCGGCCTCGAATCTGCATCTCTCCCGATGGCTGCAATGATTGCATTCGACAAGTTCCGCTACGAAAGCCATGAGGCAGGTATCAAATACATCCTCACTGCTGTTTTCAGCTCTGCAGTGCTGATGATGGGTCTCAGCTTCGTATACGCATTCTCCATGGGAAGCCTTTACTTCTCAGATCTCTCGCTCGCTATTGTTCAGGGAGAAATGAGCGGTCTTCTTATCTTTGCTCTCGCATTCGTGATGGCCGGCATCGGATTTAAGCTTTCTCTCGTTCCTTTCCATCTTTGGACAGCCGACGTATATCAAGGTGCTCCAACTCCGGTGACTTCTTACCTATCTGTCATCTCTAAGGGTTCGGCAGCTTTCGCATTCTTCATCATCTTCACTCAGTGCTTCGGACAGGTCTACAGCGACGCTTGGGAATGGATGCTCTACGCTCTCATTATCCTCACAATCACTGTCGGCAACCTCTTCGCACTCCGCCAGAAGAACATGAAGCGATTCATGGCATTCTCCTCAGTGTCTCAGGCCGGCTATATCATGCTTGGCGTGATTGCAGCAAATGCTCTCGGATTGGCATCATTGATGTTCTACATCATCGTTTATGTTGTCAGCAACCTTGGTGCATTCGCAGTGATCCAGACTATTGAGGATAATACCGGTAAGCTCAACATGGACGACTACAATGGTCTCCACAAGACTAATCCTTGGCTCAGCGTGGCAATGACGCTTGCAATGTTCTCACTCGCAGGTATTCCTCCTTTTGCAGGATTCTTCAGCAAGATACTCATCTTCACAAGTGTTTGCTCTACCAATTCCATGGCTCTATACATGTTGGTACTCATAGCTCTCATCAATACAGTGATCTCTCTCTACTACTATCTCTGTGTAGTGAAAGCAATGTGGATATCAAATGCAGAGCCTGTTATTGGCGAATTCAAGAGCACATGTGTGGCAAAAGTAGGACTTGGACTCTGTCTCATCGGCATATTGTTCTTCGGTCTCGTAAGCCCAATCTACGAATGGCTAGTCAACTCAGTAGAACTTTCCATGTGGCAACCACTCGCCCTCCTCGGTCTCTAATCTAATAAATTGGATAGACTAAAACAGGCAACCCAACCCAAAGATTAGATAATTCCATTTTGCATATGTGAATGGACATTAATGACAAAAATCTATCCGATAGAAATAACCTTTATCAATATCCCCGAACGGCTGCCCCTAATCCGGCAGCCGTTCATTTTTAAAGCAAAGTGCTTTTCGCACTCTCATTGCATAAGAAAGATGCGGTTAGTGAATGATTCACTAACCGCATCTT
>CAMWLX010000268.1 GCA_947175225.1 uncultured Porphyromonadaceae bacterium | reverse complement strand
ATTTCTTTGTGGATGGTCATTTTCTTAAGGATAGGGTTGTATTTCTTGAGTTCCATACGACCCGGGGTGTTCTTGCGGTTTTTGGTAGTGATGTAACGGCTCGTACCTGGCATACCGCTTGCCTTGTGCTCGGTGCATTCAAGAATCACCTGCACACGATTGCCTTTCGCTTTCTTTGCCATAATTATTGAACGCTATTAGAGCGAGAGAATTTGAATGTTTTTGAAATCAATGTTGCCTTCAGCTTCAGCACGCTTTAGAGCGGCGTTGAGGCCTATTTTGTTGATGGTGCGGAGAGCACGGGCGCTGACGCGGAGCTCAATCCACATGTCCTGTTCTACCCAATAGAACTTCTTGGTGTGCAGGTTCACATTGAATCTGCGTTTGGTGCGGCGCTTCGAGTGCGATACGTTGTTGCCGACCGACGCTTTTTTGCCTGTAATCTGACAAGTCTTTGACATGACTGAGGTTTGTTTTTTACTTCTATAAAAATTTAACTTTCGGATTGAGGCGGCCATCACAGTCTCATATCACCGGGCAGCGCATCTTTTGCCCGGTTTTTAAGGATGTGCCACAAATCGGACGCAAAGTTACTAAAAAATTCTCATCCATGCAAAAAATTAAGGAGAAAAATTCTATTTTTTTGAATCTTTCTCCTCATTTTCTTCGTCAGGCGGTATGACTTAACTGTTTTCTCCTTTAATATAGCTTGATTCTCCGGCCGCTTCAAGGAAGTTGCATACTGCATAGACGATAAGCGCGATGCCGGTCACCAGTACTATTGCATTCATCATCTTGACCGGACCGAGTACGAAAATCACGACTCCTGTGGCCACAAGGAGAATAGGGAGTATGTAGAAGGCAAATGGAAAACGGGCGTTTCGGAATCCGAATCCCAACATGCTGATGTGATAGAGGCCCGCAAGGAGGATTATTGCAGCGAATACATATACGAGCAGTGAACTGAAACTGCCGGGTCGTAACAGCATCCAAAGACCAAGTGCGCCGGTGGCTACAGCAGTGAGTGTCGAGATAATCGAAATGGAAGTTACAGACTTTCTTTCTCCGTTTACTTCAAGAGTAGCTTTGCTCCTGAATACCACTATCAGATCAATAATGGATGACAGAAGGAATGCTCCTCCCACTACCATCACTACTATGTTGATGGCGGTGGCCTGCATAAAGAGCAGCGCAACACCCAAAATCAGGGTGACGATACCTGTGTAAGTCAAATTCTTGCTTTTCATAATTTAAAATTTAAGGTTTACAATTCTTTCTTATGATATTATAACAAATAACTCCTCATATCGTTAAAACTTTCTTAGCTATATGAATGTCTGCCTTAGGGCGTTGGATCATGTGGGGCTGCATCGCTCTTGTGATAATATTCTTTTGTCGTGAAGTTCGCGCTTCCTCTCTTGTCAATTCTCCAATTTTTTCAAAAAATTCCCCCTCTGTCCCATCTGTGTGCCCTCAGTGTGATTTTTTTTACAAAATAAGTTGCAAAAGCAGCAAAAATGTATTAACTTTGTAGTGAAAAATCGCAATAACAATATGAACAACAAAATAATACTCTCTTTAGGGATAATGCTATCAATGTCTGCATCCGCTTTCGGTTGGGGACAAAAAGGGCATGATGTCACTGCTTTCATAGCTGAAAAACATCTTACACCCGCTGCCAAGGCTGCCTGCGACTCCATTTTAGGTGGAAAGTCAATCGTGTACTGGTCTAACTGGGCTGACAATGCATGCCATACTCCGCAATACGAATACACCAAGACTTGGCATTACCGCAATATTGACGCCGGGCACGACTACGATAAATTCACACGAAATGAAAACGGAGATGTCACCACAGCAATCAAAGCTCAGTATGCCATCCTTGAAAATCCCAATACATCTTTGGAGGAAAAACAGCTTGCACTTAAACTTCTCGTTCATTTCTTAGGGGATATCCACCAACCGATGCATATGGGTCATCTTTCTGACCGTGGCGGCAACAGTGTGAAGGTGAAATATTTCAACAGCGACAGAAACCTGCATGGTATTTGGGACAGCAGCTTGGTTGAGTCTGCCCATAACTGGACTTACACCGAATGGCAGGATCAGATTGACCGAGCTTCAAAAGATGAGGAAGCTTTGATTGTGTCTTCTACTGATCCCGACGATTGGGGAAAGGAAACCTTTGCCTATGCGACAGAAATCTACGATAAAACTCCGGAAGGTACCAACATCAGTTATGACTACATCGCGGAATGGACTCCGGTAATTGAGCAGCAACTTCTCAAGGGAGGTCTGCGATTGGCTCATCTTCTCAATACTCTATTTGACCCTCAATATAAGTGACCGAGCAACCCCCTTTAAATCTTCCACCCATTGAATTAAGATTTCGGATGGAGGATAATATTCTCAAGGTGTTTGATCCTATCCGAAGCAAGTATGTGGCTTTGACACCGGAGGAATACGTGCGCCAGCATTTTACAGCCTGGATGACCGAGAATCTCGGTTATCCGGCTTCTCTTATGAAAAATGAGGTGCCACTTTCACTCAACAATACAAAGCGTCGTTGCGATACCGTCGTATTCCGAAGCAATGGTTCTCCTGCCGTGATCGTTGAATATAAAGCCCCGACAGTGGCTATCACTCAGAGTGTATTTGATCAGATAGCCCGTTACAACATGGTGCTCCGTTCACGCTATCTAATAGTCAGCAATGGTATGTGTCATTTTTGCTGCGAGATGGACTATGACAAAGAGACATATGCTTTTCTACCTCAGATCCCTTATTGGTCGGCTGAACTATAGTAATAATGAAAGAAAAAATTTTAAGGTTTTTATCGAATGTCTGAAGCTAACTATAATTATCTTGACCTTCTAAACGATCAGCAGCGTGAAGCAGTTGTATACAAGGATGGTCCGGCACTCGTCATAGCAGGTGCTGGATCAGGCAAAACTCGTGTATTGACATATAAGATCGTGGATCTTCTTAGAAGTGGATATGAGCCATGGCGCATTCTTGCCCTTACCTTCACTAATAAGGCGGCTCGTGAGATGAAGGAGCGAATAAAGGATGTCGTAGGGGAAAGAGTAGCTTCAAAGTTGAGGATGGGTACGTTTCATTCCGTTTTCCTGTTCATCTTAAGGCAGCATGCTGAAGAAATTGGGTTTAAACCCTCTTTTACAATCTATGATTCTTCCGACTCCAGATCTTTACTAAAGAGCATCATCAAGGAGATGCAGCTCGACGAGAAAATATATAAGCCTGCCACTATCCATTCAATAATCTCCAATGCAAAAAATGCTTTGATAGATCCGGACCAATATCTTCAGGATGCCGATAATTTAAGTGCAGACAGGAAGGCAAAGCGTCCGATGACAGGAAAGATTTTCAAAGCCTATTGCGAACGCTGCAAGAGGGCGGATGCAATGGATTTTGATGATATCCTTGTCTACATGAATATACTTCTCAGAGATTTCCCGGATATTAAAAGGCACTATCAGGAGTTTTTCCGGTATATTCTCGTAGACGAGTATCAAGACACTAACTTTGCCCAACACCTTATTATATCACAGTTGTCGGCTCTGCACAAGCATCTTTGTGTAGTGGGAGATGATGCGCAGAGCATATACTCTTTCAGGGGAGCCAATATAGGCAACATTCTCAATATGGAGAGGCGGTATCCGGATTTGAAAATATTCAAGCTTGAAAGAAACTACCGATCCACTCAAAATATTATAAATGCCGCGGGGAGTCTTATCGACAAAAATACGCGGCAAATGAAAAAGAATGTCTATAGTGAGAATGATGTCGGGGAGAGAGTGAAGATTCTTTCCACTTACTCCGATATAGAAGAAGCATATCTTGTGGCCAACATGATAGCGAAGTCACGCCTCAGTCTGCATGATTCATATGAGGATTATGCGGTGCTTTACCGCACGAATGCACAGAGCCGTGCTTTGGAAGAGTCATTGAGAAAACGCAACATTGCCTATCGCATTTATGGAGGTCTTTCGTTCTATCAGCGTAAGGAAATCAAGGATGCAGTGTGCTATTTCCGTCTTGCCATCAATCCTGATGATGATGAAGCATTGAGGCGTATCATCAACTATCCTGCACGAGGGATTGGCGACACTACAATGAGGAAGCTTTCTGAAGCCGCTACTGCGTCTAATCTTAGTATATGGCAAGTTCTTCAAGATCCTATAAGTAAAGGAGTGGCTGTTAATGGCGGGACACTGAAAAAGCTAACGGCATTCAGGGATATGGTGCAAGAATTTCTCGATGAAAATGCAAAGGGAGCTAATGCCTATGCTTTAGGTCAACTTATTTTCAACCGAAGCGGAATACTTACAGTATTAAACCACGACAATACTCCGGAATCTATAAGCAAGCAAGAAAACCTAAAGGAGCTTCTTGCCGGTCTGAAGGATTTTGTGGATACCCGTCAGGAAGAGGGAAATGAACGCATTGGTATGCAGGAATTCCTTTCAGATGTAATGCTTGCCACCGACCAAGATTCCTCTGACGAGACTTCTGATGAGAAAGTGACCCTCATGACTTGCCACGCAGCGAAGGGTCTTGAATTCAAGCATATCTTTGTAGTAGGAGTGGAAGAGGAACTTCTGCCGTCTGCCATGTCGATGAATTCAACTGACGAAGTGGAAGAGGAGAGAAGACTGCTATATGTTGCTATGACAAGGGCTAAGGAAACGTGTGTGCTTACATATGCAAAGACCCGTTTCCGCAACGGACAGACCGTACAGACGCGCCCATCTCGTTTTCTCTCAGAAATCGGCAAAAAATTCATTCAGGTAGAGACCTCGTCTGATTTTGCTGATACTTCTTCTTCTGCCTCTTTTGTGAATCCTATGGACCTTTATAATTCATACCGTATGGGAGGAAAGAAATCATTTGCTTCAACGTATGATTCTCCACGAACCATATCACATGGGAAAAGAGAAAGGACAGTATCGGGATCTTCAGGATTTTTTGACAGAAGCTCTATCAGATCTTCTTCCGGAAGTCAAAAAGAAGGGACTCCTGGTACTCACGGTCCGGAGGAAGTGCCTGTCGGAACAGTGATAATTCATCCCAAATTGGGTGAAGGGGTGGTCACAAAGCTTGATTATGTTATGGGAGAAGGGGTGATTACTGTTAATTTCACTCAAGCCGGCGACAAAAAACTATATCTTCGATTCGCTCAATTCAATCTAAAATAAAGAAGTTGTTTAAACTTATTTTTTTATTAATATTTCGTCAGGTTTTCGAGCG
>CAMWLX010000267.1 GCA_947175225.1 uncultured Porphyromonadaceae bacterium | reverse complement strand
CAATTCTCAATTCCCAATTCTCAATTCCCAATTCTCAATTCCCAATTCTCAATTCTCAATTCTCAATTCTCAATTATTTTTGACACTCTAATCTTAGTAATCCTATGCTTCTCCATTTGCATAATGAGGAATCTGAATGGTCCCCTCTGTAGCGATTCTTTATTCTCTGGAAAATCGCCCTTTATCTCGAGCATCAATCCTGCAAGAGTTTCGGCATCTCCTATGTCGCCTAATTCTTCTTCCTCAGTGTCTGTCACGCGGCAGAAGTCGCTGATAGGTATTTTTGCATCAAATACGTAAGTGTCTTGTCCGATCTTTCTGTAAAGATTCTGGCTCTCGTCATACTCATCATCAATCTCACCGACTATCTCCTCAATCACATCTTCAAGAGTGACAATTCCTTGGGTGTCGCCATACTCATCAATGACAATCGCCATATGTATCTTCTTTGTTCGAAAATCTTCAAGTAGATCATCAAGTGATCGGGATTCCGGAACGAAGTATGCATCCCTTATCAAAGCTTGCCATCTGAATTTTTCATCTTGGAGCCCGATATAAGGGAGAAGATCTTTTGAATAGAGAATCCCCTTAATAGTGTCTTGTGTGCGGTCATATACCGGAATGCGGCTATATCCTGATTTGACAATTACATCAAAGACTTCCTTAAAATCGGCATGATATTCAATATCCGTCACATCGACGCGAGAAATCATGATCTCACTTGCTCCTTTTTCGCCAAAAGTAAGGATTCCTTCAAGCATCTCCTTATCCTTTCCTTCCTGGAGATCTGAGATTTCAAGAGCTTTTTCAAGCTCGTCAGTAGTAAGATTCTCCTGTTTCTTGGCCACCACCTTATTGATGATTGCCGACGATTTCACTAAAATCGAGGATAGCGGAGTGAATATTTTTGAAAAGATGCTGATTCCTGGAGCTGCCATCACCACCCATTTCATGCTCCTTCCACGTGCTACCAACTTCGGAAAAATTTCACCAAAGAGTAGCAATAAGAAGGTCAGCAAGACGGTTTGGAGTAAAAATCCTACAATGGTAGAATGAAATTGCACAGCTTGGTTGATAGCAAATGTGAGAAGCACTACCATTGTGATATTCACAAGGTTGTTGGCAATCAAGATGGTAGCTAAAAGTTTCTCAGGATTCTTAATGAGTCGGAGTGCTTTCTGGGCATTAGGGGAAGCATCTTCCTCAAGCTCTTCGATTTCTCCCTGTGAGAGACCGAAGTAAGAAATCTCACTTCCTGAGACAAAAGCCGAAAGGCATAGACAAATTAGTGCAATAAGCACGATGATGCCCCATGAAGTCCAATCGGAGGGAGCAGAGAATGATATGGCGCTTTGCGCAAGCTGGCTCAAAGCCAGCAATGGACTATGTGCAGGTAAAGGGTCTGTATCCAATTTTCTATATTAGTTGGTTATCACTGCAAAATTACAAATTTTCCCTCTATCCACCAAATATCCACCAATAATTTTATAATAAAACGGCATCCATTTTCACAAATGAATGCCGCTCAGTGCTTTCCATAATACATTTTACTAACCTAACATCATGAAACTAATTTCTTACTTACACTATTAGAACAAGCCACACCCCAAAAGGTTTAAAATGGGTGTAATTTTTACAATTTTTAATACTCCAAGGTCGTTAATTCATCGGTGGAATTAATCATGTCTACCCATGATTTACCATGCTAAACCATGATTAATCATGACTCAACCAATAGAAATACTTGATATTTAATAATTAATCTTAAATCTTTTGGAAAAAATCGTCGGCCGCTTTGCCCCCTCCCCATCAGGCCGTATGCATCTCGGCAACATATACACCGCCCTTCTATCTTGGCTTTCAGTCAAGTCGAGAGGAGGAAAATGGATTCTTCGTATAGAAGATCTCGATCCTCAACGCTCAAAAATCGAGCACGCACGAATGATAGAAGACGACCTTCATTGGCTTGGCCTGGAATGGGATGAAGGTGGACTCGACGGCAAAGGACCGAATGGTCCCTACGTTCAAAGCCAACGCCATCAATTCTATGAAAAAGCCTTAGAGAAACTCAAGGAGACCGGACTCTGTTATCCCTGCACTTGCACCCGTGCCGACATACTCGCCACTCAAGCCCCGCATGAATCAGATGGGAGAGTGGTCTATAAAGGCAAATGTCGTCCGGAAAAAATGCCTTCCCCTTATATTGATAAGCCGGGTGCCGCTATTCGTCTTATGGTGCCTGACGAAGAAATCACATTTACCGACCGCATCAAAGGAATGCAAACTGTCAACCTTGCCCGTCATTGTGGAGACTTCATAGTGCGTCGAGGCGATGGAGCATGGTCTTATCAATTGGCAGTAGTGGTAGATGATGCCATGATGGGAGTGACAGAAGTGATGCGAGGCGACGATCTCCTCCTCTCAGCAGCCCAACAAATCTACCTCTATCGTCTATTAGGTTATGAACCCCCCGAATTCGCCCACGTCCCCCTCGTCTGCAACGAATCCGGCATACGCCTCTCCAAACGCGATAAATCCCTCTCCATGGAATACCTCCGCGCCCATCACACCCCCGAAGAAATCCTCGGCATGTCAGCCCACCGAGCCGCCCTAATTCCTGCCGCAACTCCAATTTCCCTCAATGAATTATTGGCAAAAACCCAGAGTAGTGAGCGCACTCCGTGCGCGTCCCACGCAGTCAAGTAAAGTAGTTAGCGCACTCCGTGCGCGTCCCGCGCAGTCAAGTAAAGTAGTTAGCGCACTCCGTGCGCGTCCCATACAGTCAAGTAAAGTAGTTAGCGCACTCCGTGCGCGTCCCACGCAGTCAAGTAAAGTAGTTAGCGCACTCCGTGCGCGTCCCGCACAGTCAAGTAAAGTAGTCAGCGCAGTCAAAAACAACTAAGTCTCCATCACATTCGAGACGGAGCCTCAAAATTATAAGATAATTCTAAATTCTAAATTCTAAATTCTAAATTATTTTTTGTAATTTTGCATCTTAAAAGCAAAATCAATTAAGATATGAGTGAATTAGCCACTAAATACAACCCACATGAGGTTGAAGACAAATGGTATGAGTATTGGGAACGTCATAAAATGTTCCATTCAGTTCCCGACGAACGTGAACCTTATTGCATCGTCATCCCACCACCAAATGTGACCGGTGTCCTCCACATGGGCCACATGCTCAACAATACCATCCAAGATATCCTAATCCGACGTGCCCGTATGATGGGCAAGAATGCCCTTTGGGTGCCTGGTACCGACCATGCCGCCATTGCTACGGAAACTAAAGTGATCCAAAAACTCGCTGAGCAAGGAATTAAGAAGACCGACCTTACTCGTGAGCAATTCCTTGAACATGCTTGGGACTGGACTCACACCCACGGAGGCATAATCCTTCAGCAACTCCGCAAACTCGGTGCATCCTGCGACTGGGACCGCACAGCCTTCACTATGGATGAACTCCGCTCAAAGAGTGTGACAAAGGTTTTCTGTGATCTCTACGACAAAGGGCTTATTTATCGTGGTCTCCGTATGGTAAACTGGGACCCTAAGAATAAGACAGCTATCTCTGATGACGAAGTGAACTTCGTTCAGGAACATTCAAAACTCTATTATCTACGCTATTATGTAGCAGATGATCCCGAAGGACGCTACGCTGTAGTGGCAACTACTCGTCCCGAGACTATCATGGGTGATACCGCTATGTGTATCAATCCTAAGGATCCTAAGAATGAATGGCTAAAGGGAAAGAAAGTGATTGTTCCGCTCGTAGGTCGTGAGATTCCTGTGATTGAAGACCGTTATGTGGAAATCGATTTCGGTACTGGTTGCCTTAAAGTGACACCTGCACATGACAAAAACGACTACATGCTCGGCAAGACCCACAATCTCGAGACTATAGATATCTTTAACGAAGATGCTACACTCAACGAGCATGGCGGCAAGTATGCCGGTATGGACCGTTTCGAGGTACGCAAGCAAATTGCAAAAGATCTCGAGGAAGCCGGACTGATGGAGAAAGTGGAAGACTACACAAACAATGTAGGCTATTCAGAGCGTACGAAAGTCGCTATCGAACCGCGTCTTTCTCTCCAGTGGTTTATCAACATGCGTCACTTTGCTGAGATTTCTCTTG
Organism: uncultured Porphyromonadaceae bacterium; assembly: GCA_947175225.1. Taxonomy (GTDB): domain Bacteria; phylum Bacteroidota; class Bacteroidia; order Bacteroidales; family Muribaculaceae; genus Lepagella. Next base: position 1,134 of record CAMWLX010000267.1, on the reverse strand, counting down.
CTCCTGTGATGGAAGACTATATCAAGTTTGTGCCTGAAAAGTATAAGACTACTTATCGTCTCTGGCTTGAGAACATTCAAGACTGGTGTATCAGCCGTCAGCTCTGGTGGGGACACCGCATTCCGGCTTACTACTATGATGTTGACGGCGAGACCCGCATTGCAGTAGGGGAGACCAAAGAGCAGGCTCTTGAAAAAGCACGCAAGGAAAGTGGTCTTGATCTTAAGGAGGAAGACCTCGTTCAGGATGAAGGTGCACTCGACACATGGTTTAGCTCTTGGCTTTGGCCTATCACTCTCTTCAATGGCATTCTTGACCCGAATAACGAAGAGTTGAAATACTACTATCCAACTGCCACACTTGTTACAGGTCCGGACATCATCTTCTTCTGGGTAGCACGTATGATTATGGCAGGCTACGAATATGTAGGCGACAAACCTTTCAGTAATGTCTACTTCACCGGTATCGTTCGCGACAAGATCGGACGCAAGATGAGTAAATCGCTCGGCAACTCACCTGATCCTCTTGAACTTATAGATAAGTTTGGTGCTGACGGTGTGCGAATGGGTCTGATGCTTTCTGCTCCTGCAGGAAATGACATCATGTATGATGATGCTCTTGTAGAGCAAGGTCGCAACTTCGCCAACAAGATTTGGAATGCTTTCCGTCTTATTCAGGGTTGGAGTGTAGATGATGCTATTCCTCAGCCTGAAAGCTCAAAGATCGCCGTAGATTGGTTCCGTTCTCAGCTTTATAAGACTATGGTTGAAGTAGAGGACTTGATGGGCAAGTTCCGTATCTCCGAAGCTCTGATGGCAGTATATAAGCTCTTCTGGGATGAATTCTCAAGCTGGTATCTGGAAGTGATCAAGCCGGCTTACGGATCTCCGATTGATGGAAAGACATACGCTGAAACAATGAAATTCTTTGAAATGCTTCTCCAACTTCTCCATCCGTTTATGCCCTTCATTACTGAAGAACTTTGGCAGCACCTTGCAGAGCGCAAAGATGGCGACAGCATCATGAACACCACTCTTCCGGCTTCCGGAGAAGTGGATGAAGAGCTTCTTGCTAAATTTGAGACACTCAAAGAAATCATTACAGGACTCCGTGCAATCCGCAAGCAGCGTCAGA
>CAMWLX010000266.1 GCA_947175225.1 uncultured Porphyromonadaceae bacterium | reverse complement strand
AACAATTGGATGTTCAGGGCGTACTCATACTACAAATTTGTAAATATGTCTACAGTCAAAGTACTTGTAATAGGATCCGGACCTGCGGGATACACAGCCGGAATTTATGCCGGAAGAGCAAATCTCACCCCGATAATTTATGAAGGCAATCAGCCTGGCGGGCAGCTTACTCAAACTACAGAAATAGAGAATTTCCCGGGTTATCCTGACGGAGTCGGAGGGATGGAGATGATGGATCAGCTGCGTAAGCAAGCAGAAAGATTCGGTGCAGAAGTCCGTTCACGCAATATTGAGAGCATCGACCTTTCCAAACGTCCATTCAAAGCAATCGACGATCATGGCGAAGAAATTGTAGCCAACACTGTAATCATCAGCACGGGGGCAAGCGCAAAATACCTTGGAATACCAGACGAAATCAAGTATCAGGGTATGGGAGTCAGTGCCTGCGCTGTCTGCGATGGCTTTTTCTATCGTAAAAAAGACGTTGCTGTAGTGGGTGGAGGCGACACTGCCTGTGAAGAGGCTCTTTATCTCTCTTCTCTCTGCAACAAAGTTTATCTGATAGTGCGCAAATCTTTCCTCCGGGCAAGCGATGTGATGCGAAAGAGAGTAGTTAATACTCCCAATATTGAGATATTATTCGACTGTAATGTGACCGGACTCTTCGGTGAGGAAGTCGTAGAGGGTGCGCATGTAGTTCGTGCAGTTGGCACAGATCAGGAAGATCATTTCGATATTAAGATTGATGGATTCTTCCTTGGCATCGGACATAATCCGAATACAAAATTCCTGAATGGTCAACTCGAACTCGATCAGCAAGGATATATAAAGGTGAAAGGAGACACTACTGAGACAAGTGTTGAAGGTGTCTTTGCAGCCGGTGATGTTGCAGATCCTCGCTATCGCCAGGCTATTGTAGCAGCCGGAAGCGGAGCAAAAGCTGCTCTTGATGCAGAGCATTTCCTTACCGACCACGCAGAACTTTAAATATTGATCCAGTATGGAGTCAGAAAATAGAACGTATCCTGAAGATAAGCAGCGCTTGCTCGATAAGCGCTACTTGAGGATGGCACAAATCTGGAGTGAAAATTCATATTGTGTCCGTAGGAAAGTCGGAGCACTGCTCGTAAGAGACAATATGATCATCTCAGATGGATATAATGGGACGCCCTCCGGCTTTCCAAATGTTTGTGAAGAAAACGACATTACGTTTCCCTATGTGCTTCATGCCGAAGCAAATGCCATCACCAAAGTAGCAAGAAGCAATAATTCCAGTGAAGGAGCCACATTGTATGTGACGGCTTCTCCATGTATGGAATGTAGCAAACTGATAATTCAATCAGGAATAAAGAGAGTTGTGTTTTCTGACCTGTACAGAATTCAAGATGGTTTGGATCTTCTTAGGAAAGCAGGTATAGAGGTAGTGCATATGCCTCTATGATTCAACTGTCGCTTGCGAAAGTTGAATTTATAGATTATGAGGATATAGGGGTAAGAGCAAACTATGATGAATAAAAAAAGAAACATAGGATTCGTATTGTTACCGCTTGTATTGTCACTTGGGCTTGCAGGTGGTGTCTTTATAGGTAAATATCTATCTGTGAGCAGGGTGTCTCCATCAGAGGCTAAATTGCGCACAATATTAGATTTGATAGAAAATGAGTATGTCGACAGAATAGATGTCGATTCTCTTCTTGCAACTGTAGTGCCCGACCTTCTTGCCGGCTTGGATCCTCATTCAGTCTATTTCACCCCGGATGAACTGAAAGCTACCAACGAAGATATGGATGGACATTTCTCAGGAGTAGGAGTGTCATTCCAAATAGTCAATGATACTGTTGTGGTTGTCGACGTGATAGCCGGAGGTCCGGCAGAGAAAGTTGGAGTACTGAATGGCGATAAGATTGTATCTGCTAATGATTCTGTATTGACAGGAAAGAAAGCTACACAGGATAACGTATTCAAAAGCTTGCGTGGACCGAAAGGCACTGAAGTCAAATTGCAGATCAAGCGTTCGAACTCCGATAAGCTTCTTGATTTTGATGTGGTGCGCGACGACATTCCGGTCAATAGCGTCGATGCTGTGTATGTAGCAGATAAGGAAAATGGCATTGGATATCTGAAAGTGTCAAAATTTGGTCGAAACACTTATGAAGAGTTCTACATGGCTCTTCTTCAATTAGCCTCCGAAGGAGCAAAGAGTTTCATTATTGACCTTCGAGGAAACTCCGGTGGATTTCTTGATCAGGTGATCATGATGGCCAACGAATTCCTTCCTGATGACAGGATAATTGTCAGCACCAACGGGAAACTGAGTGAAAACAAAAGTATCGCTGTGAGTGATGGCAGCGGACATTTCCAGAATATGCCCGTCACTGTGCTTATTGATGAATATTCCGCGTCTGCATCTGAGATTTTCGCAGGAGCAATTCAGGATAATGACCGTGGTCTCGTCATTGGGCGACGTTCCTTTGGCAAGGGATTGGTGCAGCATCAGATTGAGCTTCCTGATAGCAGTGCAATCCGACTGACAGTCGCAAGATACTACACTCCATCGGGACGTTGCATTCAAAAACCCTATGAGCGAGGCGCCGACGGCAAATATATCATGGATATAGTCGACCGTTTTGAACACGGTGAATTCTACAATGCCGACAGCATAAAACTTGATAAAAGTAAGCTTTTCCTGACCAATTCAGGACGTAAAGTTTATGGTGGCGGTGGCATCATGCCGGATATATTTGTCCCGGAAGACACTACAGGATTCTCTTCATATTATGTCAACGTCAGCAACAAAGGCCTTATCACTAAGTATGCATTCCAGGTAGCAGAGAAATATCGTTCGGTGACTAAGAACGTCAAGACTATTGAAGACCTTGAAAGACTCATACCTCGCGATCAGACTCTGCTTGAGGGTTTTGTAGATTATGCAGCTCAAAATGGCGTTCCGGCACGTTGGTATTATATCAACCGAAGCCGAAATCTGATCCTCAATCTGTTGAAAGCTCAGATTGCACGAAATGTGCTTGGCTATAACGGATTGATACAGATGCTTAATGAAGATGATGTGACTGTTCAGAAAGCTATTGAAATGATGAGAGAGGGGAAAGGAGAGGAAATGCTTAGACCCCGCGATAAAGAAGCAAAAAAAGTAATTTAAGCAAAAAAACACACAAAATGTCTATGGAAAAATCAGATATTCGCAGAAAGATAAAGAATCTTCGGATGATGCTCTTGGAAAGAGAGAAGGAGAGTGCTGCTGAAGAAGTTTTTTCACAATTGGAGAAAACTGCGGCATTCATCATGGCAGACAATATCTTGATGTATCATTCTTTGCCTGATGAATTATCTACTATCAGGTTTCTCAAAAAATGGCATGACCGCAAGAATTTCTTTTTGCCACGAGTCAATGGAGTGAATCTTGAAATCCTCCCATATGAAGAGTCAAGGCTTGAACTTGGATCATTCCATATAGAGGAACCTACAGGCGACAATGTCGCTGATGTGGAAGACATAGAGTTGATGATCATCCCGGCGGTAGCATTTGATCGTAAGGGAAATCGGCTTGGGAGAGGAAAAGGATTCTATGATAGACTCCTTGCCACATCGAAGGCTACTAAAATCGGAGTAGGATATGAGTTCCAACTTTTCGACAGCATTCCTTCTGAGCCGCATGATATGGCGATGGATATGATAATTACGCAAAAAACTATCATTAAAATGTAATTTTTTCAGTTTTTTTGCGTCTTCTATATATAAGACTTATAAGGTTACGTAGTTAATTCTTATAAGTCTTATAACTCTTATAAGACTTATAAAGCTTATAGGATCAGACTTTATATTAACAAACAATAATAACAGTATGAAAAGACTAACCAGTCTGGCAACCCTACTACTGATGTTTGTGGTTGCCTTTGCGCAGCAGATGCAAATCACTCCGCTGCCGCTTAAACCGGAGGTCAAGACGGGAGTCCTTCCTAATGGATTGACCTATTTCATTCTTCACAACGAGCAGCCCAAGGAGCGTGCCAACTTCTACATCGCTCAGAAGGTAGGCAGCACGCTTGAGACCCAGGAGCAACTTGGCCTGGCCCACTTCCTTGAGCACATGGCATTCAATGGCATTACACACTATCCCGGGAAGGATATGCTCAACTATCTTCAGAGCAAGGGTATCCGCTTTGGTGCAGACATCAATGCTTACACAGCATTCGACGAGACTGTCTACAACATCGACAATGTAATCACGACTGACAAGCCACTTATGGATAGTGTGCTTCTCGTGATCCGTGACTGGTGTGACGGTATTCTTCTTGAAGAATCTGAGATCGATGCCGAACGTGGCGTCATAAATGAGGAATGGCGTTCACGCAGCGATGCTCAGAATCGCATGTACACTGCTATCCTTCCGCAGATATTCAAGGAATATCAATATCAGCAGATGCCTATCGGCAAGATGGAAGTGGTCATGAACTTCAAGCCAGAGACTTTGAGAGCCTACTATAAGAAATGGTATCGTCCGGACCAACAGGGTATTTTCATTGTAGGAGATTTCGATGCAGACGAAATGGAGAAGAAAGTGAAAGATCTTTTCTCAACTGTCGTGATGCCTGAGAACGCAGCTCCGCGTGAATATGTAGAAGTGAGCGACAATGAGAAACCAATCTACGTTCATTTTGAAGATCCTGAGTTAAGGAACACAACTGTAATGACCTTCTTCAAGCAAGACAAGATGCCTTGGGAAATGCGTAATTCAGTTGAGGGATACATGACCGAAGCTTTGATTCAGACTGTCCTTGTCAAAATGATTCAGGATCGACTTGATGAATATTCTACCAATCCGGAATGTCCATATGCAGGGGCACAGGTATTTATTGATGATTTCCTTGTTGCAGCTACGAAAGATGCATTTGCCATTTACGTTGTGCCTACAGACGATATCCTCACTGCCTACAACGCTGCAATGGGTATCGTGGCAAGAGCTTGCAAGACAGGTTTCACTCAGTCTGAGCTTGAACGTGCCACTTCGGTTCTTCTAAATGGTTATGAAAAATCATTCAATGAGAAGGATAAGACCTACAATAGCACTTACGCACGTGAACTTATCCGCCACTTCATTGAGAATGAACCTACTCCGGGCATTGAAACTGAGCTTCAGCTTGCAAAGCAGATGCTTCCGATGATTCCGGTAGATGTCTACAATCAGATTGCTGCTGAGATGCTTACAGCAGAAAATCAGGTCATTGTAATCAGCCAGCCTCTCAACGACAAAACAAACATCCTTAAAGAAG
>CAMWLX010000265.1 GCA_947175225.1 uncultured Porphyromonadaceae bacterium | reverse complement strand
TGCTTGAGCAGGCCGAAGATGCAGCGTTTAAAAAAGCAATGGCTGATATGGAAGCCGGACTTGGAGAGACCTGGTTTGCGACTCGTGAAAAAATGGGCATTAATCATGGGAGCAGCTATAAGAATATGAAGGACTTCAAAACCGGAACCATAACAGTATGGGATATTAATATGGGTGACAACTATCGCTATCCCGTGAATATGGACGACCTCCAGTGGGAGCTTCTTGACTCTGCCAAGATGGTGCTGGAATATGAGTGTCAACTTGCCTCTGCCGACTATCATGGCAGGAAATGGTATGCCTGGTTTGCACCTGAAATCCCGGTACAGGATGGACCTTGGCAGTTATGTGGACTTCCGGGACTCATAATGGAGGCTGTCACTGCCGACGGTGAATATGGATTTACAATTAAAGGTGTTCAGCAATGCGACGAGCCTCTTGGAGACCCATACGAGAATCCAGATAAGATTTTCAAGACTACTAGAATCGCCGTTCTACGGGCTAAGGATTATTCGCGACGTAACCGAGCCGCTCATATAAGTGCCTTGACAAGAGGCGCAGTAAATTTGAAACCGACAGAGTATAAGGAGAATATAGACTTCATTGAAACGGATTATCACGAATGAACCGCCTTATCATAATATTTCTTTGCCTACTTGTCACATCTACTACCATCGCTCAGGTCAATGTGAGCGGAACAGTGATTGATAATGAGACCAACGAACCGCTCGGTAGTGCATCCGTTATTGTCAAAGGTGCAGACAGCAAGATAAAGAAATACACATCATCAAAGACAAACGGCAGTTTCGAGATGGAATTACCTTCGGTAGAAGGCTGTCGTCTTGAAGTGTCAATGATGAGCTTCGCCAAGCAATCGATACCACTTGACAGCGTTTCGCTTCCGTTGACAGTCTATCTTGAACAAGGAACGACACTTCTAAAAGAAGTAACAGTTAAGGCTGACCGCATAAGGGAACAGGGCGACACCATAACCTACAGTGTCGGCAGTTTTGCTCAGGCTCAGGACCGCTCTATCGGTGACGTGCTCAAACGTATGCCTGGTATCAACGTGGAAAGTTCCGGAAAGATACAGTATCAGGGCGAGAACATCAACAAGTTCTATATCGAGGGTTCTGACCTACTCGGCGGCAAATACGGTATTGCCACCAACGGCATAAACCATGAGGATGTAGGTGCGGTCGAGGTCATGGAAAACCATCAGCCCATGCAGGTGCTTTCCGGCATATCTTTCTCCGACAAGGCAGCAATCAACCTCAAGCTTAAGAACAAGGCAAAGGCCACATGGACGTTTCATGGTGATGCAGGAGGCGGATACTCATGGCAACCGAAAGGTGCCGTATGGGACGGAGAACTGTTCGCCATGGCGGTCATGCCCGGATTTCAGAACATCACGACGTTGAAGACAAACAACATCGGCGAGGACCTGTCGGCCCAGGCGACAGACTTCTTCGCCTCACGCCGTGGCACCGACCTGAACCGTTATGTCGGTGTGTCGCTTCCCGGTGTACCTAACCTAAGCCGTAAACGTACACTCTTCAACCGCTCGGCTCTCGTTTCCACAAACAGCCTCTGGAAATTCGGAAGAGGGGAGTTCAAGGCTCAGATCGACTACTCCTTCAACCGCATTACGGCGGAGGCGGCAAACATAACTACCTACTTTCTCAACGAAGGCAACCGAGTCGTCACCGAAAACCGAAACGGTGTTGACCGTTCCCACTCCCTGTCGGGCAAACTCATCTACTTGCTGAACCAGAAGACCGCATTTATCAACAATACGCTGAAAGCTAACATCGACTGGGACGATGTGCGCCTCGGAGTCGCAGGTTCATTGCCAAACAGCCAGACGGCATCGCTACCTGACTACTATGTAGGAAACGATTTCAAGCTCATAAAGCGTTTCAAAGGTAAGCACCTCGTTACATTCAAGAGCGTGAACGAATGGGAGTCACTTCCTCAGAATTTAGAATTGAGAATGGTGAATGGAGAATTTTTCAGACAGATTGTTGGAGATCATGCCTTCTATACGGACGAGAGTGTCGCATATGCCTTTTCCATCAAGGGAATCACAGTAAGTCTTGAAGGTGGAATCAAGGGATATTTCCGCACACTCAACACAGAACTGCCCGATATGCCGGAGGAGATACCGGGTGAGACCACGAATGTGCTGAACACACACTATTTCACGCTATATGCCACCCCAAAGTTTGAATATTGGGTAAAGCGGGTAAACTTCACCCTGAATGCTCCTGTAAGTTTCGCTCACTATTCATTCGACAAGGCTCTTGCCAACCGCGATGATGTCTATTTCTCTCCATCTTTGAGTATGAACTGGAAACCGAACAACCGGCTTTCAATCGGCGTTCGCGGAGGTTCCGGTCGATCACCGATGGATTTGAACCTAATACATCCGGGCTATATAATGATCGACTACCGTTCTTTCCGCAGCGGAGTGGATGATTTCTACAGCTCCACATCACAGAATGTGTCGGCAAACCTGTCATATAAGCACACAAGGCACGGCTTGTTTGCTAATGCCTATGCCATGCAGTCGTGGAGCCACAATCCATATACTTTGGCTCAGCAGCTCTATGGCGATTATATCGTCTATTCCTATACCCCGGCTAAGAGCGACGGACGGATGCTCATGGCAAGTGGAAACATCGGGAAGACCCTTGACTTCATGCGAGGTAGTGCAAATGTCAACGGTTCTTTCAGCAGCCGTGAGACGCACATGATCTCTGAACAGAGTTCCGTCAATTCTGTAGGGACAACGTGGTCGGCAGGAGTAAAGATCAATGGCGCTCCTCTAAGGTGGCTAAGTTTCGACTACAGGTTTTCGTTCTCGTCAAGCCGCATATCAATGAACGGAACTAACGCATCATGGCTTGACAATTTGGAAAATGAGCTTCTCCTAAACGTCATGCCTCACAAGAAATGGGAATGGCACATAAGCGGCGAACATTACCGCAACGAACTCAATGAAGAAAATTTCAAGAATGTGTTTCTGCTCGACACAAAGCTAATATACAAAATCAACAAACGGCTTGAACTTTCAGCCTCGTTGAGCAATATCTTCAACCAGCGAACATATAACTACACTACATACAATCAACTCTCTTCTTTCGAGAGCCAACGCTGGCTCCGCGGACGGGAGCTTCTAATCTCAATATCCCTCAGAAAATGAACAGACTAATTACATCGCTCTTCATGTGCTTTATGGCGATAGCTGCAATGGCACAGGCCGCAAATATCGAGGTCAGCTATGACTGGACCTCTTTTGACAGAAACGGGACAAAGATTACCCGACAAATGACATTGTTGGCAGGTCAAGGATTGTCTAAATTCTATAATAAAGCAGGAGAATATGTGGATTCTCTCAGATCAACTCCTACAGGAATAAAGCAGTATCAGGAGATGGCTGCCGCGTATATGTCTGCTGGGCAACTGTCATCATTACCGCAAAAAACTATTTATCTTTATATTGTGAGGAATATCTCAGAATCTATAATATCAGTATATGATGGTATTGAAGAAATTAGTGAGTATAAGTTTATGTATCAGGAGCCATTGGTAGCTCAAGAATGGGAAATAATGAATGACTCTACTTCTACTATTCATGGTTATGAATGTATTAAGGCTACATGTTCATGGAGAGGTAGGACTTGGAATGTATGGTTTTCACCGGAAATCCCTATAGATAATGGTCCGTGGAAACTCTGCGGCTTGCCTGGCTTGATTCTTGCAGCTGAGGATGCCACAGGACAACACAAATTTATCGCCAAAGCAATAGAGAACTCCGAAAGAGAAATTATACCTAATCCGGGAAACTATACATACGAAAAGATTTCACGTAAAGAAATGTTGAAAATTCTACGTAAGTATTTTGAATACCCCGTAGAAGTATTCAATGCTGATGCAGATGGCGCTTTTGATGGAGAACATAGTACACCCATCAATGAAAAATGCGAATTTCTTGAAATTGATTACGAATGAAAAAGCAACTATATGATCATTTCTTGGAATTTTGTAAACTTACTCCGGCACAAAGGTATCTCCAACTGCTTGACCGCCATCCTTGGATAGCTGAAATTGCATCATGAGGAGACATTGCCTCAAATCTCAATACCTCACGCCGTCAGCTTCAGAGAATCAGAGAAAGTCAATTAAGGACTCTTCCCAAAGATGAAGATATAATTACAGCAAAACGTTAGGATAATGAATAAAATTATACGTTGTATTATTGCGGTTGTTTTATGCAGTTGCTCTACAAATTGGGCTATCGTCGGGTATATGCAAAACGGTTATATACTTGACAAGGAGAAAAATACTGTTGCCAATTATAGTAATGGTTATATACGTGATAAATCTGGCAATGTAGTAGGTTCTTACCGGAATGGTTATATCTTCGATTCTTCCGACAGTATCATAGCTACATATACCAACGGCTATATATTAAATCAATCGACTCATAACGCTACCAACTAACTGAATCTTACTTACGTTATGATATTGCAGATGGCTGTAGGTTTGAAATATTTCCTAAAGATATTGTCTACGAATGTAGGTTAAGGGACGCTATTCTATATATTGAAGATTGTATAACAAGGAGATATAGCCTCATTTCTCAATATCTCACGCCGTCAGCTTCAAAGGTTATCGATATAAGTACGTTATCACAGAATCGGGTATCGACGCGAAAGCTGACACTTGTGGCGGCTCTGGCGTTGGTGCCCGTACCGGCATAGCCGGAAAGCTGTCCGGAAATATCGGCTGAAGCTGGCTCGGTGTCGATGACACGGAGCAGGTCAGCCGATTTCAGTAATCGCATAGAGGCACACGGGCACCTGGCGCCAAGAGGCTCGTCGGGTGAGTGTGCCGGCTTCGCGTAGCTCGGGTTCTCCAGACATTCCGGATTTTCAGCCATAAGTGTTAACCTATGGCCGACTGAATTCGGGCACGTCTCCACGGCAGGCGGTTTTGGCAAGGGTGCGAGGCAAAACCGCCCCGACCCTCACGGGCTGGGGCGATTGCCATTTCAAGAACTCGGATTAAGCTGCCGTTTCCTCCGTCTGCGGTGTATCGGCTTCCGTCTGCAGTGCTTCTTCCCCGGTGTCGGGTGTCGGTTCGGGAGCGGTCGGAGTCTCGCTCTCCTTTTCGATTTGCTCATTATAGACCGCTATCCTCTCGGCTATGCGCTGATGACGCTTCTCGTAGACCTCCTTGTACTCGGCTTCGATGTTGGCAAGTTCCTCCGGCATGTGCTTCTTGGAGAAGGCAAGGAGAAAACCGGCAATGGC
>CAMWLX010000264.1 GCA_947175225.1 uncultured Porphyromonadaceae bacterium | reverse complement strand
GAACCCGCTTTTTCAAATTCTAATAAGCATTAGCTGTCCATTCCGCCCTCATAGCCGGAAGAGTCCATTGGTTCTCCGTCGTCTCTTTTATTCGGTTTAGCATTCATGTTGCCGAAGGAGAATTTTATGGTCAGGCGGATGGTGCGGCCTCCACGCCAGCGTTCGTTGTACTGAGTGTAATCGGGGCCGTGGGTGGTGCTTTTAAAGCGGCGAGAGTCGAAGAGGTCGCGGCAGTTGAGGGAGAAAGACCATGCCCCAAAGACACGGCGCAGACCAAGATCGACACTCCATCCTCCTTGACGGGAGCCTTGTGCTGACAGCATCTTTGAGTTATAATTTCCTGTGGCCTGCAGAGAAATAGACCATGGAAGTTTAACATTTGCCATCATTCTTGCACTCCATGCGAAACTATTTTGCTTTTTGCCACTTAGTGGAATCAAGTTGCCGCTTTCTGCCAAGAAGTCATAATTCCAACCTGATATATGATTGTTGTAGAGGTTGACCGTTGTGGTCAAGTCGAGATGATTAAAAAGGGAGTTTTTTGAAACAATTTCGCAACCTGAATTCACTTCGTCTGCAATATTTGCCCAAGTGGAATACATCACATCACCGTCAAGATAGCTGATACGGTTCATCATGTCGGAAGTGGTGCGGACATAAGCCGAAAAAGAAAGCATGTGCCAAGTCCAGCTTTTTAGATAGTTGATCTCAAAGGAATTTGAATATTGAGGCTGGAGTTCGGGGTTACCATAGCTTACGTTTGTCGGATCAGAAATGTCATGGAATGAATTAAGCTGTCCTCCCCATGGGCGACGGATGCGCCGGGTATAGTTGATTTGAAGTTCATTGTCTTTAGGAAGACTATAAGAAAGGAAGAGGCTCGGGAAAAGGGCAAAATTATTTTTTCGGAAAGGGGCCACGTCCTCTTCTGTCTGAGCGAAAGCGAGAGAGCGGGTCTTAATCTGCCATGCCTCAGCTCGAAGACCGGCGGAAAAGCTGAATTTTTCAATATTACCTCCGAGAGTGGCATAGAGAGCTGACACATTATTATTATATATGAATCGGTTGTAGAGCTCTTCGTTTTGCTTCAAGTCAGATTCAGATGTGCCTGTGTAGGTATCGGTAGGAGTGTTTTCATGACTGTAACGACCGTTGAACCCAGCTTCAAGTTTCAGCCAATCAGAGAGTTTATTGGTGTAGTCTACTTTAGTCTCCCATGAATTGTTTGACATTTCCATATTTTGTTCCTGATACTTTGTGGTAGAGTAGGCAGGATAGTCAATTTCTTCAAAATAAGAACGCCAAGAAGGACCGCCCCAATGATTGAAACCTGCAATGACATCCAGAGTGTGATTGTCGTTCCACTTGTGGGTATAGTTGAATTCTGCATGCATTCCTTTGTGATTACCTTTATTTTTGGAGTAATCATCATTTGAAGTCCAGTTGCCGGGTACATTTGAAGTGTATAGAGTCGTAGAACTGCTGTTGTTTCTGCCCAACATGCCGAAGCCGTTCAGTCCGATGTCGTCTTTATCAGTAAGATGGTAAGTGAAGCCAAGTCTCATGAATAAGTTTCTACCTCTATTGGGGCTTTTGCCATCTGAATGGGTGAAAATGCCGTTAGGGTTTCCGTCTTCATCAAGGAACTGGCGGTCCATCTTAGAACCGCCCGTATTTCGACGCATACGGAATCCGAGACCTGCGAATGCGTCTACTTTTGATGAGCTATAATTGATATTGGCACTTGCATTCCCTCCGCCCCGAGAGTTTGCACTTATCTCGGCACTTCCATAGTAGCCGGCTTTACGATCTTTTTTGAGAATAATATTTATTATGCCTGCAGTTCCTTCCGGACTGTATTTTGCAGAGGGGTTTGTAATGACCTCGATGCGGTCGATAGTTTCAGCCGGGATTTGTTCGAGGATTTGAGCGCGGTTATCAGCAGTCAGACCTGACTCCTTGCCATTGATCCAAACAGTCACTGAAGAATTTCCTCGAAGAGAAACTTCACCATCTTGGTCAACTTCAACTGAAGGAATAGACTCGAGAAGCTCGGAGGCGGACTGTCCGGCAGCAGCTATGTTAGCGTCAACAGAGAAAACTTTCTTATCAAGTTCAAAACGCATTTGGCTACGGATTCCTTCTACCACTACTTCCTGAAGAAGCTTGGCATCATCAGCAAGGCGAATGTCGCCAAGATTTATGTTTCCACCAGAGATTGTAGCTTCACGCTCTTGATCTATACTGCCAATGTTTGTGATCTTCACTATATATTTGCCATCGGCAATTCCTTTAAGGATGAATCTGCCATTTTCGTCGGTGTTAGTGCCTATGGGAAGCGGCTTGCCTGTTTTGGCGTTGAAAAGCTGGACATTGACAAAGTCCATTGGTTCGCCGGTCTCTTTATTTAGGACTTTACCCGTGATGTCACCGTTGGCGAGGGCGTGAAAAGATGCCATGCATAGGATGCAGGGCATTAGATATTTTAGTTTCATTTTAATTATATCGATATTTTTTACAGTAGAAACGTGTATGTCTTTATATATGACTTATAAGTGGAGAGTTGGTTTAATTAGGATAGAAATTTTTTTCTGGGTGTAAAAGAAGTAAGAAAAAGGACGCACAAGCCGTGCGTCCTTATGAGATTATATGTAGGATAGTCTTTTAGAAGTTGAGGAAGAGGGATTCGAGCCAGATGACGGCTATGCCCGCAAGATAACCGAGGAAGGCAAGACCTGTAATGCGCTTGAAATACCACATAAACGGAATTTTCTCAATGCCCATCGCAACAACTCCAGCTGCGGATCCGATGATAAGCAAGCTGCCGCCGACACCGGCACAGAATGTAAGAAGATGCCAGAAAAGACCATCTTCTACGAAGAGTGCCATATATGAAGGATCAGAAGAAGCCGCAATCAATGCGTCGTTGGCAACAGGATACATCTCCATGCAGGCAGCCACCAAAGGAACATTGTCAACGATAGATGAGAGGACTCCGATTATGCCGTTGATGACATAGACATCGTGGAATGTATCGTTGAGCCAAGCAGCGAGAGCACCTAATATACCGGCTTGACTCAGAGCAGCTACAGCCATCAGAATACCTAAGAAGAAGAGAATGGTAGACATATCTATATATCTGATCACCTGCGATACACGCCCCTCAATCTTTCCATCGAGTTTATAATAGCGGACAATCAGCTCAGTGAGCAACCAAAGAACGCCAAGCGAAAGAAGAATACCCATATAAGGGGGGAGGTGGGTTATAGTCTTGAATACCGGAACGAAAAGAAGGCCACCGACACCACAACAGAGAATCAGGATGGAAAGATTGCGGTGTTCCTCGTAGAGTTCATATCCTACTCGTTGGTCTTGACTGTTTAACGGTTCGACGGCAGTAGGAGGAATTAATCTTGAGGCAATAGCTACCGGCACTATGACCGACACCATAGAAGGGAGAAGTAGATTTACAATCAAATCGACAGATGAGACGTAGTTTTTCATCCAAAGCATAATGGTAGTGATATCACCAATCGGTGACCAAGCACCACCGGCATTAGCAGCAAGCACTATGACGCAAGAGAAAAGCCAACGCTCCTTATAGTTTCTGAGCATACGGCGGAGCATCATAACCATGATGATGGTGGTGGTCATGTTGTCGAGGACGCTCGAGAGGAAGAAAGCGAATAGCGACAGAATCCACATAAGTTTTCGTTTGTCTTTTGCGTGGATGCGGTCGACGATGATTCGGAAACCACCATAACGGTCGATAAGCTCGACAATTGTCATAGCCCCGATTAGGAACACTACAATCTCGCAAGTGTCTCCAAGAGCTTCTATAAGCTCAGATGAAACGTCTGGATCATGACTTCCTAAAGCGTAGACAGCCCAAAGGAGGGCACACATAATGAGAGCGAACGTCGCCTTGTTGATGTGAAGGACATGTTCGCAGGCTATCAGGAGATAGCCGAGGATGAAGATTACTAACAGTGTTGTAATCATAAATTTGAAATTAAAATTACCTAAATATGGATGCCTTTAATTGCATCCTACCTTGAAACGCGATGTAAAATTAGTAAAAATTATTTGGAATGTGTGTATGAAAATTAAATTTTTTTTTGGAAAAAGGGTTGGCGAGGCTTGTGTCTGCCCCCTCCGGGCTTGGGCGGGGCAGGAGGTGAGAGGGAATTTACAATAATATTGATGATAGGAGGGTGGCGGCTTCGTAGCCTTCGGGGGTGCGGAGCCAGTCGGGACGGTAGCCGGTGGGAGAGAAGTTAGCTTTTTTGAATGTGTTCAGGGCGAAGAGGTTGGAGTTGGCTACTGTGGCTGTCAATTGGTGGAGGCCGAGGCGTATGCGGCAGTATGATTTTGCTTCTTCGAGGGCTGCCGTGGCTATCCCTTTTCCACGGAATTCGGGAAGGATATAGATTCCAATGTCTGCCCGAAGGTGGCGAGGGGAGATGTCGAAGATGTCGAGTATGCCTGCGGGGGAGCCGTCAATGTCGACAATAAGTCGGAGCTGCCCGCTTCGCAGAGGATCGGCATCGTAAGTCAAAGCGTAATGTCGGAGAAGTTCGCGGCTGAGAGGAGCGAGATAGTCGGAGTATTTCCAAGCTGCTTCATCTGATTCTGCGGCAAACATCATGTCGGTGTCTTCCGGCTCGAGGGCTCTAAGTCTCACACAGAGGGCACACAGAGAGAGTTCTTTATTCATTATCAATTATTTTTTACTTATTTGTAGGGGACACGGTTTACGATGGAACGGCCGAGTGTGAGTTCGTCGGTGTATTCGAGGTCGTTGCCTATGCTGACACCACGGGCGAGCATGCTGATTTCTACATCGAATGGTGCGAGCTTGCGGGAGATGTAGAAGTTGGTAGTGTCGCCTTCCATAGTAGGGCTTAGGGCGAGGATGACTTCCCGGATTCCTCCGGCTGCTACCCGATCGATGAGAGATTGAATCTGGAGATCGGATGGAGAGACGCCTTCGAGGGGCGAGATTACCCCTCCGAGCACATGGTAGAGCCCTTTATGTTCGCGTGTCGATTCAATGGTCATGAGGTCTTTAATATTTTCTACGACGCATATTATCGAGAGATTGCGAGTCTGGTCGGAGCATATATCGCATATTTCACTTTCCGAAATATTATGGCAGACTTTGCAGTATCTGATATTTTTCCTCATATTGATGATCGACTCTCCAAGAGCAATAGAATCTGCTTCATCTTGGCGGAGAAGATGAAGGGCAAGGCGGAGGGCAGTCTTGCGCCCTATGCCGGGGAGTTTGCCTAATTCTGCAACGGCATTGTCGAGGAGTTGGGAATTATAT
>CAMWLX010000263.1 GCA_947175225.1 uncultured Porphyromonadaceae bacterium | reverse complement strand
CTGACGACCTTTGCAAGGTTGACTGCTGCGAAAGATGCGTTGAATGCGAAGTCAAAAGACCAAAACTAACTCTAAAAACTTACCGAAGTATTGATCATAATGAAAAAACGAAAATATAATCGCTGAATCATTTGATAATATTGTCGAGATTGATTAATTTTGCATGAGGAATTTAACGCCCATAAGATATGAAGGCGTGCAATTCCCCAATTTAACACATGAAAATAACATCAAAGACACAAACTAATTAAAATTAACCATAATATCTAAATCAAACATGCGAAAACTATCCACGTCGCTCATGCTTTTGGTCTCCCTCTTCATGGGGATTTCAGCATGGGCATCCGAGACTCAGAATGGCCATGTGACTACAGTCCGCTCTTGGGACTTTACACAAGGTAAGAATCATGCATCCGAAGTGACCGACTGCGAATATTGGAAAGCAGGCAGCAAAGGTCGCTATTCTCTCGAAAAAGATCTTGATAATCAAGAACTCCCCTCCAACACTGGAAAAGCGTTGACAGGACTTGATGGAGTCTACTTCACCGTTGCGAAAGGGGCTGTCTACGGCATTTCCAACAACTATTGCTTCCAAAATGGCAAAATGACAGTTCGTATCCCGGATTGCGGTGTCAACGATGAAATCATTTTAGACTTTTCAGGTGCCGGTGGCGATGCTACTGTGACATCCGACAACCTCACTAAGGAGCTAATGGTGCCTTCCAACATCAGCAAGCAATGTGATGAATCTAAGGTTTCGGCTCGCGTTAAAGAAGGAGGAGATGTTGTGTTGAACATGTCTTGCGGTAAAGGATTCCGTCTTTATGCAATCACAATTAACCCCTACGTTCCCAAAGAACGCCACTTCACCGATTTCAAGATTGACTTCACATCAGATCCATATACGGTTGTCCTCCCTGCTGATGGCATCCTTCCAGAGGGTGTGACTGTAGAAGGAACATGGCACGATGCTCAGCATGGTTATAATTCATCTGTTGTCACTGTTCCGGTCGATGGAGCTGTTAGAGTTACATTTGGCAATTGCACTTACAACGGACAAGGGGCTGTAATCAAAAACGGCGATCAGGTGCTCGCTACTCTCCCTTGCAACTCCGACTGCAGCAGCACTACTTCTTGGACTTACAACAGCGACAACGATGCAGTGCTCACCATCATCACCCCTTCATATTGCCCTTCACTCTCTGTAGAGGCATGTGATTTCTTGCCGGATGTGACCGTTTCTTACTTCAATACTGATGGGTCATTGATTGGTACAGACTTGCTTCCCGGCGGAGCAGCGTTGTCATATAAATATGGAATTGAAGATGTCATTGTGCCGGATGGTCAGGCTTTCCGTGGCTGGTTTGCTTCCACTAAGTCAAATGCTGAAAAGGTAGCCGAGGGAACTTCAATTGAAACCGATATCGAACTCTATGCACGTGCCACAAAGATTGAAGTGCCTACTTCAACTTCTCGTTTTGTCTACGATCTTACAAAACCTTCCTTCTATGTTGAAGATCATGAGGCCATTGAGATCGATGGCAAATACTACAACACTCATGGTTGGCTCGTGAGCAATGGTGGAGCCATCAAGGTCAATGTAGCTTCCAAGAGCTATATTTCCGTAGGTTGCTGTCTCTATTCAGCAGAGTCTACAGCAGTTGTCACCGACCCGGCGGGTGAGGTCGTTGCTGAATTCCCTGTAAAGGGTGCGACTGATGGTGCCGAAGCCACATTCCAGTACGACGGTCAACCGGGATGGCTCACCATCACATTCCCTAACGGCGCATACATCCACAATGTGACTGTTTCAAATGTAGCAGATTTCGTTGAGTATAATGAAGCCACCGGTTATTATGAGATCCCGGCAGGCGATGTATCAAGCTTCCTGCTTGCCCTTAAGGCTGTCGCTTCTCAAGATGGTGCTAAAATCTACCTCCCTAACGGAACTTACGATCTTGGCACTACAACTTTGACTCCGATCAATGGTAAAAATGTCTCTATCATCGGCGAATCAATGGAGGGAACTATAATTATGAACTATCCTCCTATTGAGGAAGAAGGAATCAGCGTGACAGCTACTCTTCTCAACCGTTCTGAAAACCTCTATCTGCAAGATCTTACCATCCGCAATGCTATGACGTTTGATGGCAAGGCATTTGCCGGACGTGCAGTGACACTCCAGGATAAGGGTAAGAATACTATCTGCAAGAATGTAAGCCTCGAGTCATATCAGGATACTTACTACAGCAATAATAGCTCCTCATATTTCTATTTCGAAGATGGTGAGATCCATGGCGTTGTCGACTACGTTTGTGGTGGTGGCGATGTTTATTTCAACCGTGTTAAGTTTGTCAATGAAGCAGTGAAGAATGCTACTATTGCAGCTCCCAATAATGCTAAGAAATTCGGATATGTCATGAATGGATGCACTATCGAAACTCTTTGCAACCAGTTTAATTTTGGTCGCTCATGGGGTGCTTACTCAGGTCTTGCATGGCTTAATACCACCATCAACCAGCCATCCAAACTTGCTTCTTCTCGCTTCACAACCGCCGGCATGAACTGTGCTGCCGATAAGTTTGTAGAATATAACTCAATGGACTCTGAGGGCAACCGTATCACTCCTGCATCAAATCAGCTCACCTTTACTCATTCGGATGGCAATAAGAGCTATGAGACTGTCCTCACCGACGTAGAAGCAGCAGAATATGCCCTTGATAAAGTATTCCCTGATTGGGATCCGGAAAGCATTGCAGCTCAGGCTGAATATGATATGAACGAAGATCCGGAAGGAAACATCTATCTTGTAGACGGTAAAATCTATGCCGGCGAACTCCCGAGCGGCAACAATCTCAAGGTGCGTAAGGCAAATGCCCGTGGTGGTTTCGGTCCGATCGTAGAAGTGACTACAACAGGAATCAATGCAATCAGCGGCGGCGTGAATCCTATCAGCACTCAGAGCTTCGACCTTCAAGGCAACCAAGTTAGCGATTCCCACAATGGAGTGACTATAAAAGTCGTGACTCTTGACAATGGCAATAAAGTTTCCACAAAAACTATCCGACGTTAATCCTCCGACATAATAAATAGAAAATCCGATACGAAAAAGGTTGGCTCCGACAGGAACCAACCTTTTTTTAAGATTACGAAATTGAAGAAGACTTAGTAAATATAAACTAATTCCCTGATTATTCCGTTAAGTAATTGATCTAATTATTCGCATATCATCGTAAATAAGTTTAAACAACTTCATAAACTATAAATATGACTGTAAGGGAAGAATTGTTAGAAGTGCGGAAGAGGTTGGCGGGAATCTTTGATAGAAGGGAGCGGGAAGCTGTAATCCTGCTCGTCTTTGCGCATGTCAAAGGATGGAGTAGGGTAGACCTCATCATTAATGAAGGGAAGGAACTCTCAGATTTCGCCAAGACTGAAATCGACCGGATCATCGACCGCCTAATCCTTGGCGAACCAATCCAATACATCACAGGAAATGCCCGCTTCTACGGCATGGATCTCAAAGTCCGTCCCGGAGTCCTTATCCCACGTCCTGAAACCGAAGAACTCGTGGATTGGATACGCGATAATGCCTCTGAAAAATCCGACCTTTCAGTCCTCGATATAGGTACAGGTTCCGGTTGCATCGCCATTGCATTGGCAAAGCATCTTTCATTCCCTACAGTCACCGCCCTTGACTTCAGCCAGGCTCCCATCGAGCAGACAAAAGAAAATGCAGAGCTTCAGAAAGCAAAAATAAAGTTGATAAATGCCGACATGTATCAATGGAAGCCAAATCCGGACTCCTACGACATCATAGTCAGCAATCCCCCTTACATTGCTCCTGATGAGAAAACCGATATGGAAGTAAGGGTAAAAGATTTCGAGCCGGAAGAAGCCTTGTTCGTTGAAGCGTCTGATCCCATAAAGCCATATAAGCGAATTGAAGAGATAGCAAAAATAGGATTAAAACCGCAAGGGAATGTCTATCTTGAACTTAATCCTCGATTCGCGGAGCAAGTCAAATCTTACTATGAGTCAAAGGGCTGGCAGGATGTAGAGATACGTCTCGATTCCTATGGCAAAAAAAGAATGTTGAGAGCAAAGAAAGACGATTGACGATGAATGCTAAACGAAGAAAACCAACTGCAGAAGAAATGCTTGTGAGGATGGCCGGACTTTGCGCCAACGCCGAGCAATGTGCAGCCGATATTCGTCAGAAGATACTCAAGCAAGGATTCTCTGCAGATGAAGCGGAGAAAATGATAGATTACCTTTGTGCAAACAAGTATATAGATGATAGCCGGTATGCGCGTGCGTATGCTATCGACAAGGTCCGCTTTTCAGGATGGGGAAAAATGAAAGTCCACATGGGTCTGAGGGCTAAAGGAATGTCAGATACCATCATCGCCCGGGCGCTTAATTATATATCCGATAAAGATTATGCCGGCGCTCTCGAAAAAGTTCTGATTGCAAAAGCGCGGTCGCTTGACCTAAAAGATGTCAAAGATCGCCAAAAACTCTATCGCCATCTTGCATCCCGAGGCTTTGAATCCCGGCTAATTATCAATGCAATAAGATCCTTTATTAAACAATATAGCTAAACAATCGAACAATGCTTGCCTCAATCGCCGACTTTTTCCTTCCTCCTACATGTCATTTGTGTGGTTGCCGTCTGCTTGATTCGGAAAGGGTCTTTTGTGTAAGATGTATTGAGACTCTTCCCCGTTCCCGATATCATCTCATGCCCATGAATCCTATGGAGCGTCGCTTCGCTGGTATTGTCCCATTCGTACGCGCAACAGGACATTTCATATACTCCCGAAATTCCGATCTTGCCTCTGCCATCCATGATATGAAATACCGTCAGTTCCCCTCTGTCGGTCATCGGCTTGGTGAGATAGTGGGGGAGGAGCTAAATATGGCTGGTTTTTTCTTTGGGGCAGACTGCATAGCGGCTGTCCCGATGCATTGGTGGAAGAAAGCAAAGCGTGGCTACAATCAAGCCGACTACATAGCGGCCGGTCTCAGCTGCGCCACAGGTCTCCCCATCAGCAACGAACTTGTTGCTTCACGCGCCCACAAGACGCAGACTGCGATGACTCTTCAGCAGCGTTTGGAAAATCTCTCCGGCTCATTCCGGGTCAAAGATCCCGATGCCCTGAAGGGTAAAGGACTCGTGCTTGTCGACGATGTCTGCACCACAGGCTCCACCCTTCGCTCCCTTGCCGAAGAAATCGCAAGTGCCGTCCCCGACTGCCGCATTTACCTCCTTTCCCTCTGCGTCACAGTCTAATCCCATAACCACATAACCCCATCAATCCATAACCCTCTTAC
>CAMWLX010000262.1 GCA_947175225.1 uncultured Porphyromonadaceae bacterium | reverse complement strand
TAGAGCAAATGACTCTTAATCATTGGGTCGTGGGTTCGAGCCCCACCGGGGTCACTGAAAAGGAATTGCGAAAGCAGTTCCTTTTTTTCGTTGTGGCAAAAGCCTCGGCTCTCTTGTTAATTGGCATTGGGTCGTGGGTTCGAGCCCCACCGGGGTCACTGAACAAAGCGGTAAAACGCGGAAAAATGCTGAAATCATTTGATTTTCAGCATTTTTTCTTTTTGCCCAAATCGAAGAATACTGAAGAATATTACGGTCAGCTGTGAGTTATGTGTGTTCCGGCACGTTCATCGCCACGAGCGAACATACTTTGAACTCCGCTTATAATCAGCATGAAAGTAGAGCCAAGCACAGCCCGTAGGGTGACACTGGACGACAGACATACGAAATGTATATTGTGGCAGAATACTTAATTTCGGCAATAAATTTGATTTATTGCCGAAATTAAGCTATCTTTGCACTGAATTAAAGAAATAGGATGAGTACGACAGATATGATATTGAATTTCGCCGGAAGTCGCAATAGCTTCACGCTATGCGAACTGTCTGATTATGTCCGTAGTAGGGAAGTCATTTCCGATTCCGGAATATTGTGGCACATCAAGAAACTGATAAAGCAAAACAAACTGTCACGTTTGTCACGTGGAATTTACGGAGCTTTTGGAAAAAAGGAATTTGCCCCTATGCTTACCCATGAATTGAAACAGTTATATGAGGACATTTCTTCTGAGTTTCCTTTGATTGATATTGCCGTCTATTCGGGTCATGACATTACTTCCTTGCAACACCATGTTTCAGCAAACAACGCTCTTTATGTCGAGGTGACAAAAGAGGCTTCTGAGGCGGTGTTTCATTATCTGATTGATAAAAAGATGAAGGCTTACCACAAGCCCAACAGCGATTTCATGTGTGATTACGTGGATTTGTCAGAACATTGTGTAATAGTAAAACCTCTTGTTACTGAATCACCTCTAAAGAAAATCGACGGTATTTCTATGCCGACATTAGAAAAGCTGTTGGTGGATATAAATGCCGATCCTGATTTTTATTACCTTCAAGGTGTGGAGGCTTACTATATAATGGACAATGCCCGATCACTTTACCAACTGAACACCCCAAAGATGCTGCGGTATGGCTCACGTCGCGGAATACGGGAGAAAATGCAATCTTATCTTACAAATGATAATTGATCATGATTAAACAGGAATGTTTCACTAAAGAATGGTGCGAACAGGTCGCCCAAAAGCTGAACTATAAGGATACACAACTTATAGAAAAAGTGGTTCGTGCGCTCTCGTTACTGGAAATGCTCGTTAAGTCAGGGTGTCCGTTCCACTTCAAGGGAGGTACGGCGACGATGCTCCTATTAGGAGGTGTCACCAACCGTCTCAGCATAGACATCGACATAATATGTCCTCCCGGAACAGATATTGAACAATATCTTTCACAGTTCAAGGAATTTGGTTTTACAAAAATAGATCTTGTGGAACGTAAGTCTCCCGGAAAGAACATTCCAAAGAGTCACTCCAAGTTCTTTTATCAGCTGGCATACACTGATAGAGCCGAAAAAGAAGGATATATCCTTCTTGATGTGCTGTATGAGGATTGCCATTATCAGAATACGCTTGAAATCCCAATCGTCAGTCCGTTCATTGAAATTGATGGTGAGCCACTGAATGTGCGTGTCCCTTCTGTTGATGATATTCTCGGTGACAAGCTTACGGCATTCGCTCCTAATACCACCGGTATTCCGTATTATAAAAAGAATAAAGTCTGCTCTGTAGAGATAATCAAGCAACTGTATGATGTGGCACGATTGTTTGACAGGATTGACAATCTTGACATTACGTCCAAGTCGTTCCTAAGCATTGTCAAAGTTGAAATGGCTTATAGAGAAATATCTGATTTAGAGGCTGTGTATGATGATATTTTGCAAACGTCTCTGCTCTTAGCCACGAGAGGAAAGGAAGGAGTAGGGGAGTTTGATATTTTGCAGGATGGAATAAAGAAAATAAAGTCGTTTATCCATACCTCTAATTACCATATTGAAAACGCCATAGTTGATTCGGCAAAAGCAGCCTACATATCAACCTGCATAAGAAAAGGGGTGACGAAAATAGAAAAATACGATGGTGACATTGATGCAGTCTTGGCAATGTCAATCTCCCCGACATTGACAACAAAACTAAATAAACTTAAGAGAGTACTTCCCGAAGCCTTCTATTACTGGGTGAAGACAAGTGAACTCCTGAAATAGTTTCAAGTAAAAAGCAGCAAAAGCAAATTTGAATTGTTAAGAATCTTATTTTTAAGGCATACAAAAATGAGATCTTTGTATGTGCGCAATGCTACTATGATATGGAAATATCTGACTTTTTACTTCAAAATAAATCAAAATTAAGATTGTCTCAAATGGAAAGTGATCAAATTTTGATTAATCAGGAAGAACAACTATTCAATGATTTCTTAAAAGACTATCCGGAATCTGAACATGAGGATATTCGCGATAGTCTAAAATATTTACGTCCATACATCATCAACTATCCTGACTTTGATGGAGAAGACTTTTCACTTTCAGTAGATGCGTTCAATCATTACAGATGGAGAGAACAGAAAATGGCAGAAACTTCCCTTTCAGAGAAAGAATTCTTCAACTTCAAGGAAATGCAGGAGGCTATCGCATCTTTAGGTCTTGAACCAAAGCCGACCTTTGAGTTCATTTTATATCTTTGGTATGTCCTTAGGAATTGGCTCTATAAAGGAATGAACGAGAGATTGGATGAACGTATCAATCGAATGTGGAATAAGATGCAGGAAGACCCTGAGATTAATATCTCTGTTGATTTCAAGGTAGGCAAGAACCATTTCAAGTTTGAAAATAAGGATTTCCTGCGAGCTCTGATTGCCCACTACATAAAATCGGACATCATAGCAGGAGACTTGATTGAAAAGATATATCCAAAGAAAAGAGAGATTGATTATCTCCTTTTACGTACATTATTGAGCCATCTCCCAATAAAGCATAAAAAGCCGAAAAAAGGTACATTCTCACAAGCGGAGAGAACTTTTGGATTGTGTGTCCTTTGGCTTATTGGTTCAATCAACCATAAGAAGAATGATGATCCTTCCATATATTGCTCACACGATGGCAATGCTATCTTTGATAAGCTGGTGAGGGATTATGCAGATGCTGAACTGATTCCAATAATATCAAGTTTATAAGATAAATTCAAGCTGCTGACAATTAATAATATATCTCATGGCGTAACTTTTATGAAAAAAGGTTACGCCTATTTTTCGTACCATCTTATACTATCTTTGCACTTGTAATCGGAAAAGCTACGGCTTATCCTCCGATTCGATAAATATAATGAATAGGAATACGGAATTTAGTGTCATCGTCACCGCATAGGGCAGTTATTATGTCTATTGCGACGAGGATAAGACTGAGGATATGTTGTAAAGCATAAAAAATATTCTGTGAAAATAGCTCCACCAACGACATTTTTTAGTAATTTTGCAAATGATTCTCAGACGAGCCATAGAGTTGGTTCAGAGCATCAGTTTTTTACAAAAAGGTGTTATTGAAATTTTATCTTCCATTATCGAACTTGGCGGTTTGAATTTCCACGAAGATAAGGTTGGCAATAGCACCTACATCGGTAGCTTATACACTGTCGCGACTGACAGCATATAGCACTATCCGGTGTGGGGCTATTGTTTTATCCGTGGAAAGGTACGCCAAGACCTGATAATGGGATAGAACAAGATACATTCCTCACACCTTTTTTATGTCTAATCGCAAACGTTTCAATGGAGGATGAGAGACAACACTATCGAAATGAATGCTCTTAGCTATAAAATCAAGGAGACATTTGACATCATAAACTGTAATGGAATTGAAGGAAGCCTGGATGCGATCTCTTCATTATACGGTTATATTCTCTCCCATACAAATGAACTAAAAAATGTAGGACTTTTTCAGATTACAGGATCTATCCTTGCGGAAATAGCCTATGCCAAAATAAAAAGATTTGGACGAATACCACATATGGCTTATTATTGTTTCACACAAGGAAGATCTGCCATAGAACCAGTTGGCAACTTAGATCTCATCCTTGAAAATCAGTTTAAGTCTGCTGAGGGTAGACTCAAACTTATGTTTAGAGGAGGTGGTGAGCTTATAAGCAATAGAGTACATCTAATTGGAAATCGAACTCCACAAGAAGCTTATGAACTATCTCATATATGTGATTATCTAACTTTGATAAAAAGAGGATATTCCAATGTAGAGCGATGGTGGCAATTAGCAAAAGAAGATGTTGGTAATGCAAGAAAGAAATATTCCAAATACTCTGATGAAGAACTAATTTTGATCGGAAATGAAATTAACGATATAATTGCAGAGCGAGTGCTTAAAGATCTTCATACACATGCAATAGATTATGGGTATATAGAACCATGAATTAGATATGACTTATATTGAATAAACTATACACTTATCTTTCTTATCAGATGTAAAAAAGTTAACGATAATGGATCTAACGTTTAATCAAAGAAAAGCCATCAGTCAGATGATTTCTGCATTATCTAACAGAGGATGGCAAAAAATGGAAACTCTAAAGTTTTTTTCTGACTATAGACTACCCGTCAACTGTTCAGAACTTCCTGCGTATACTTATTATCAGTTACTGAGGGAGTTACCACTTTCAGTCAAACGGAATATTATCCGTCGGATTTTTCAAGCATGGGTAGCACTTCATAATTATAATGATTTTGCCATTTATGAAGCGTTTTCGATGTTGATATACTTGAAAATCTGTTCGGGAGTAGAATTCTTTTTTATGAACTCTTTATGTTCGCTTCGTGATTATTTTGGGATCAAAGGGATAAAGGGTGAATCTTTTGATGATTCTCATTATAAATTATACTATGAAAATTCTGAAAAACAGATAGAATATATCCTTGATGAAAATACTAATAAATTGAAAATCATAATAGATGGAGCATTATTGAATGAAAAGGCTCCATTCAATGACATGCCTACCCAAAAACAAAAAGATTCGTTGATGGCTTGCATAACAGATCTGCAATTAAAAGGCACGATGCGCTGGATTTATGCAGATGGAAAAATTGAATACCAATATAAGAATAATGCAAGAAAAGGATATGTACAAATTACTATATCAGAAATTGATTATTCCGATAATAACGGTGTTTTTTGATTACATTTAATTAAAATTCAATTATAAAAATTGTACATTAATTTTTTATCGAATCAAAGCATAATGATGTAACGGTGTTTTTTTCTCGTTACATCGTTTACTTTTTCGATTCTTCGGTATCTAAT
>CAMWLX010000261.1 GCA_947175225.1 uncultured Porphyromonadaceae bacterium | reverse complement strand
GCTCGCAAAGCTGACGAAATCTTAATAAAAAAATAAGTCGAAACAACTTCAATAATTTGGAATTTTGAATTTAGAATTTAAAATTGGGCGATGGTCCGGGGTGGCAGTTGTAGCGATTGCTGCTTTGGGAATGTTTATGTCGGGATGTAAGGAGGATGGGAAACTTGGAGTAGCTTCGCGCATCGACCCAAAGAAGATGCCTTCGATGTCGACAGTCAATGTGGCTACGCTTATCTCAGATTCGGGCATTACGCAATATAAGATAGTGTCTCCGCTTTGGAATGTGTATGATGAGGTAGATACCCCTTATTGGAGTTTTCCGAAGGGAGTATATCTTCAGAAGTATGACAGGAAGTTTAATGTGATAGCATCTGTGGCAGCAGATTCCGCCAAATTTTTCAGGATGCAAAATCTTTGGCAACTCGATGGGAATGTTGAGCTGCATAAGGAGCCGGGTGAACTGTTCCTGACGCAGCAATTGTTTTGGGACCAGCGGCGCAACCGGCTGTATAGCGACTCTTTCATTCATATTGAGACTCCTGAGCGTATGCTGGAAGGGCTTGGATTTGAAAGCAATGACAGGCTGACGAAATATTCGATACGCAGACCTACCGGAATATTCCCGGTGAGTGAGGATATGAGGAAATAAATTTTGTTTTTTTCGGGGGCATTAGGGGCATTAGGGCTTTTAGGGGCATTAGGGGCTTTAATGCTTTTAGGGATTTGGGGAGTTTAGGATATTTAATATTGAAGATTATGACTTTTACTGTGGCACTTGTGCTGACGATAATAGCTGTTGTGTTTTCCGCCTTGTTTTCAGGGATGGAGATTGCGTATGTTCAGTCGAATAAGGTCAGGATGCAGATTGATGGGTCGCGTGGAGGAGTTGTCGACAGGATTATCCGAGGCTTCAGCCAAAATGAGGATATGTTCATATCGTCGCTTTTGGTGGGGAATAATGTAGTGCTCGTTGTGTATGGAATCACACTTTCGGCGCTCATCAATCCGATGCTTGAAAAATGGTTTGGGGATTCAGAGGCAATGGTGCTTATTGCCAATACGGTATTTTCGACCCTTGTGATCTTGCTTTGCGGCGAGTTCATCCCTAAGGCCACCTTCCGCATCAATCCAAATTTTATGATGAGGATGTTTGCATTGCCGCTCTATGTCATATATATAATCCTTTATCCTATATCAAAGTTTATATCATACATCACCAAAGGTTTGATGGGGCTTTTTGGAATCAAAGAGAACAAAGTAGATGCCCGGCTCATTACAATGGACCAACTTGACGACTATCTGGAAGAGCAGCTTCATTCTACGCAGCAAGCGAAGGTGGAGGTGGAAAATGAAGTTAAGATATTCCGCAATGCTGTAGATTTTAAAGACACTACGATAGGGGAGTGCATGCGTCCACGCAATGAGATAGTGGCAGTTGAGAAGGATACAACTACGAGAGAAGATTTGCTTTCGATTTTTTCGCGTACCGGTCTGTCGAAGATTGTAGTGTATGATGAAGATATCGATGATGTAGTAGGGTATATACATATTTCAGAGCTTTTCAATTTAGATTCAGATTGGAGAAAGCATATAAAGCCTGTGATTTTCACGCCTGAGACCATGCTTGCCAATAAGATGATGCGCAGGATGATTGCTGAGAAGAAATCCATTTGTATTGTCATCGATGAGTTTGGCGGCACTTCGGGACTTGCTACTTTGGAAGACTTGGTAGAGGAGATATTCGGAGAGATAGAGGATGAGCATGACCGGCAGAGACAACTTTTCCGAAAGTTGCCTGACGGAGGATATGAAATCTCAGGCAGGGCTGAGATTGCGGCTGTCAATGAGGCTTTGGGTTTGGATCTTAAGGAATCGGAAGATTATAACACTATAGCCGGATATATTTTGCATTATACAGAGGCGCTTCCGGCAGAGGGAGACTCCTTTGAGATTGGGGATATGAATTTTTCCATTACCAGAATGTCGACAACTCGAATAGAGGAAGTGAAGGTGAGAAAAAATAATTGAGAAAGAAGGGCCCATTCCAAACTTGGTATGGGCCCTTCTTTTGTCGGGGTTAAATTTCTTATTTTTGAATACGTTTAGTGACACTTCCATTGGAGTTGACTATAATCAGGATTCCCTTGGAATTGGGAGACACCTCTATGCCTTGGAGATTGTAAAAACGAGTATCTTCAAGCGGAGAGATATGGTCTGTGAAATTAGATTCGACGGATGAAGTCGCTCCATCAATAGTAATGTCAGGAATAAAATTAAGAGTCTCAATGAATTTGTCTCTGCCATTTATAATAGCCGAGGTGTCATATTCAGAGGGTCCAGAAACTTCTGTCAAGAGCCACTCAGAGCCGGTATCTCCTTGAGTGTATGAGCCGATTCCATCGCGATCTGCAGCATTGAAACCACGGAGAGCATTCATGAAATTGTAGGAATTTCCGGAATCCGGATCTCCCTTGATGACGTATCCATTAATATTATTGGAAGCCTTTGAGAGTCCACCGATGCAAACAGCATCTTTAGAAGAAATATTCCATACGGCTGAATTTCCGACAGCCGGAACTACAAAGGACTTTGTAGCGTGATTATACATATACACACGTTTATTTTCATTGTCGGTAATGATGGAGAAAATTCCTGAATCTCCAGTTTGGGATGCAGAGCGTTTCAAAGTGCCGCTTTTGCTGTCAGCGTAGACATAAATATTGTTGAGTGTAGAATTTGCTGCCTTAATAGTGTAATGCTTAACATTGACATCAGGAATAATCTCATCATTGTCGTGGGTGCCATCTCCATAATATAGAAGGGTGGCATTATCAATGGCAACCCAAGTAGCGTTGCAAGAATTTGCAATATTTATACCAAATAGGAGTGAACTTTCGCTATCAAGGGTACATTCGACAGAATAATGTTCTGAATGATTTGCTGTGACAGATGAACATTCCACAGAGCTATCGCCAAGGAATAAAGAGACACCTTCACCGCCTGCAGTGCCTTTTTGTACTATTACATCAGCCTCAAAAGCATAGCGTCCGGCCGGGAGTTCTTTTACAGACTGCCTTGCGTAGTTTGGACAAATAATACCATTTCCATTATATGCTTCCAAAAATTCATTATGCCCGATTTTATTGTAGTCCTTATTATTTCTATTGTTTATTTGGAAGGCCCCTGCACTGCCTTCGTGAAGAATCTCCCATCCATCAGTAGAAGTAAATTGCGGATTAGAAATAGTTATAGCCACAGGACGTTTGCTGGAGGCGTTTGCAAATTTGAAGTTGTTGAGAGCCTTTAGCAGGGTGTCATAAGCATTGTCAATCTCAGAGATTAAAGAACTTGAACTTGCTGAGTTAGAAGCATCCAAAGCACTACGAAGCTCATCCTTACCATATTTATAAGATGAATTTTCAAGATATTCGTTCACCTCTGCTATGAGTGTCAGAATTTTATTCCGTGCTTTCACCACTTCTTCAAGTTTGATAGTATGGGAAGAAATGAGCTTGTCATTTTTATAGACTTCGATCGTTAATGATTCAGCACCGGCAGGGATGGCAAGTGAAGAACCTAATTCTACATCAGCACATTGGTAGGGATCTAAAGAAGGAACAGATCCTGTGGCCAATAGATTATTGCCGGAAGATAATATTTTTACTGAATTTCCGGAAGAGGCTTTAAGTCCATAGTTTTTGACATTGACAGAAATGAGTTTGCTCCCCTCTCCAATGACAGGGAACGAAGGAGAGATGTACTCAGGAGTATAATCAACATATGGCAAACGAGCGTAGCCGAAGCACATGCCCCCAGGTTTTGCTGTAGGAGTGGCGGGGTTTATGTATTCTTTCTGGTATTTCCCGATAAGTTTAGGAGCGAACTCGTCGGATTGGATGCCGGTGTTGCTGCCGGAGAAAGTCAAGACAAGATTCCCGTCGGAGTCGGCTTCTGAAGAAACTACTGACGCACCTTTCCCTTCATTGACAACAGAATATTTTCCAAAGCGTAAGCTTGTCAGGTCAAGGTCTGTAATCGGGTTAAAGCCTGGTTCCTTATACACAACTACTTTTATTGAAGGAGTTGAAGTAGAGATAGCCTCTTCATTGAGTACAGCCATTCTTAACCCCGGATTCAAGGGCATGACAATATTTTTGGAAGAATGGTTGTCGCCTGCCAAATCTTCACCTTTTTCTACGTCGATGACAGCCATGTTGAGTTGAGTGGCGCGACCATATTGATCTTGATATACTCTTGGACGTTCGAATTTAAACCATTCTTCGGGTGTCCCATCCGGGTGGACGGCTACAGAAGTATCGTAGGCTGTGCCTGCTTCATGAACCCAAGTAAACCCATCTTTCGAACGGCTGTAATATGCTACCTTAGCTTTCCAGTCATTCACGATCATGTGGTATTGGAATTCATCTTTCCATACAACAGGGTCTTCAAAACTGCCACCTCCACCGTTAGGATAGCAAGAAGAGCCCAAAGTGTTTTCAAAAGGACTCAAACCATCTTCGCTGATCCATACAGCCCCTCCACGGTCTAAACAATAGATAGAACCATCCGGGCGTTGAGCAAATGTCCAGTTGGAATAAGTGGTTACCGATCCAGTGGAAAGGGCACGTCCGCGAAGGTCGAGAGGCATGCGTTCGAATTTCCATGGACCTTCAACAGAGTCAGAAGTATATCTCCAGGCTGAAGAGTTGCCTATTAGTGCATATACAACAAATGTGCCGTCTTTTGCCACGAATAAACCGGGATTATGACCTTTGCCTATGTTTGAGACAGTAGTATAAGGTCCCCAAACATTGTCAGCAGTGACATAATAAATGTCAGAGTTTGACCAATAGTTGTGAGCACGAGACTGTGAGTCCCATCCTGCGATGAACATGTAGTATTTCCCATTAGCGTTACGGTGGATATCGCCACCCCAGAAACTTAGGCCGGAATTCTCAGTGCCATTGTCGAGAAATCGATTTTGTACGCCGGTGGCGCCCCAAATTTTTTCTCCGGAATCTTTTTGAATTGATCCTTGCATCGGGAGGATTCGATCTTTAAATTGACCTCCTTCGATAGGATTTGCAGCGTTCAATGTCATTGACATTGAGATGCCGAGAAGCGAAATGAATTTTAAATTGCTCATGATATATTATTGGTTAGTGTATCTAAAATTATTTATGATGAAAGCGAGGACTGAGTATGGTCTCCCTTTTAGTGTTTTAACAATTGATAACAATTTTATTTGATAACAGTTTTTTAAAAAAAAAGTTTAAAAAAATGTGAGATTTTCTTGTTGGAATCATGAATTTCCTATCTATGACACTTCGACACTCAGATATTTATATGA
>CAMWLX010000260.1 GCA_947175225.1 uncultured Porphyromonadaceae bacterium | reverse complement strand
CAAGATAGACATCACCGAATCGATCAATTTTCTTATTAAGGAGCGGACGCGCAAGCAGCTCAACGTGGAGGAAGGGGAGGATTCATATCTCCTTAATAATATAGAGGCAGATGAATATTTCGATGGCGACGAATTGCAGGCTGAACTGCTGAAAGCCGTTGCCAAATTGCCGGAAAAGCAGCGTCTCGTCTTCAACATGCGCTATTTCGACGAAATGAAATACGAGGATATCTCCGAAATCCTCGGCACATCCGTAGGCGCCCTGAAAGCCAGCTACCACCACGCCGTAAAAAAGATCGAGGAAATCTTCTCCGAAAACTGAATCTTATGACAAAAAAGAATTTTCGAGGTTGAAAATCATTATACAGACTACCCTCAAAGATTTCAAGGTATAATAGAGTCGATACATGAGAAGGTTGGGAAAGAAGTCGTTGTTCTTGTAGATTTTCTTCGTCTTCGCGGAGTATAGAGAATCCTGTAGTTGAAGAGGTGAAATGAAAAGGTTAGATAGAACTTTATTGGCGTGAGTTTGTTGTGAAGATATAAAAGATGCAAATCTTTCTTAATTCCAGTATAAACACACAATATCCGTTAAGTTATGAAAAAAATCTATCTCACTTTAATCATTGCGATTGCAGGCATTTTTAATATCAGTGCCCAGTATACAAATATAGTAAATCAAGCAGCAAGCTTGATGCAGACAGCTCTGATGGGTGGCATGCGCTACCGTGGTTATGTCGATGCATCGTATACCGGTGGTTTCGGTAATCTTCAGGCAGATTTCGTAGGAATTAGCACCGTACAAGGTGTGCAGTATGCCGATTGGTTTTTTATGGGAGCCGGTCTTGGCGTAGATCTAGTCTATTCAAAGTCTTCCAAGCCTGTCAGCGAGTGGAACTATAATAGGAAGGTCTCCACCAGTGGCGTAATGATACCAATATTTACCGATTTCAGATTCAATATAGGTGGCAGTCAAAGCCCTTCATTTTTCGTCGATATAAAGGCCGGAGGCTCATTCCTGATTGGAAAGAACTATTTAGCAATAGAGAATGGCTATATCAACGGATCGGAATACTTTATGCTAAAGCCATCAATTGGCCTAAGAGTGCCGGTCAGCAAGAATGGAAAAAGGTCTGTGAATATTGCTTTGACGTATCAATTATTGACTTGCAACTACTGGTGGTACAATAATAACAACTCCGGAACGTTAAATTCATTAGGAGGCACAGTCTCTTATCAATGGTAGAGAACGAACATTAATGAGCATTAGCTCAAAATATTTATTGAAAAATTTATAACAATAACGGATGAAACGACTTATACTCAGTATATTGGCATCAGGCTTGACAGCTGCTGCCATGGCTATCCCGGCAAAACCGGGATTTGTCGCGTATACCCAACCGGACGGAAGTGTCATTAATATTATGATGGTTGGTGACGAACATGGACACGTGATGTATTCAGAAGCAGGGAGTCTTCTTGTAGACGTAAATGGTTACCTTGAGTATGCTCAGTTTGACTCAAATGGTTATCCTGTATCTTCAGGAATTAGAGTTTCCAAAGAAGGGGAGTTGAAGGTGGCATCCATGAACATCCAGACTCAAGAAAAAATAGAGAAATGGACAGAGATGATGACATCAAACAAAAATTCCCGCCTCGAAAAGAAAATCAATGCATCGGTGTCGAGAAAAATTGCAACCCGCTCTGAAGAATCCGGAGAGGATTTTCAGGATAGGCTTGTGCCGCAAAACTTTGGACGCAATAATGTCACTTTCCCGGTGATTGGGGAGCAGAAAGGCTTGGTGATTCTCGTGGAGTATCAAGATATTCCATTTAACTATGGAGATCATGATTATTTCAATCGTATGCTTAATGAGGAGGGATTCTCCGATTATGGATCGTTAGGGTCGGCAAGGGATTGGTTTATTTATAATTCAAATGGAAAATTCATGCCAGACTTTGATGTCTATGGTCCTGTAGTCTTGCCAAACAACAGAGAGTACTACGGCGGAAATGATGCTTTTGGTAGCGATAAGCGAGCTGAAGAAATGGCGATTCATGCTTGCGAGATACTTGATGATGATGTAGACTTCTCAAAATATGACAGAGATGGAGACGGAGTGATCGACAATGTTTTCATTTTCTATGCCGGAAAAGGGGAGCACGACAGTGGAGTGAAGAATGCTGTCTGGCCTCATTCGTGGAATATAGCATTGGGTCATCCTGACGTTGAATATATCTACGATGGCGTAAAACTTGACCATTATGCATGCACTTGTGAGTATCCAAGTGGATATAAGCGTCCGGACGGAATAGGAACTTTTATACATGAGTTTAGCCATGTGATGGGTTTGCCTGATCTTTATGTGACCAATTATACAAGTGGATTTACTCCCGGGGAATATAGCGTAATGGATAAGGGTCCTTATAATAACGACAGGCTTACGCCTCCCAACTATTCATCGTATGAGAAATGTGCGTTAGGGTGGCTTGATTTTATGCCGCTTGAAGAGGGTAGGGTAGAGATAACGGATTTGGCTACTACTAATGTAGCCTATGCTTTGCCTACCGACAGCAAAAATGAATTTTATTTCTTTGAGAATAGGCAGCAAATTGGAAACGATGCATTTCTTCCCGGTCACGGAATGATTGTATGGCATGTCGACTATAAACCGGAGATTTGGGATATGAATATCGTTAACAATACCCGAAGCCATCAGTATGTGGATATTATCGAGGCAGATAATGTCAAGTCGGAATCTACAAGGGCTGCAGATACCTTCCCGGGTACTAAAAATATTACATCTTTTGGTTATGACACCAAGCCGCAGCTCGCAAGCTGGTCGAAAGCCAGACTCGCTTATGATCTGACGGATATTGAGGAGTCGGAAGATGGCATAATAAGCTTCAATGCTGTGGCTTCCGGAGAGAATGCTGTAATTGGTATTGAGGCTGCAAATGATGCAGAAAATGTCTATTATGATCTCACAGGCAGAAGAGTGACTAACCCTGTAAAAGGTATATATATCGTAAATGGAAAAAAGGTCGTAAGAAAATGACAACATATTAGCTTCTAAATAAACACAATGCCCCGACAATCTAATGATTGTCGGGGCATTGTGTTTATCAATCTGAGGAGGTTATTCTCCACGATTTTCTTTATTGAAGATGTGGCGCAGACGGGAGAAGATACGCTTAGAAGTTGACTCAGTAGGAACAATATTGTTGCTGTCTTTGAGGCTTTCTATTGCGCTCTTCTCAGCATCTGAGAGATTTTCAGGCACGTATACCATCACGTTGACGAGGATATCTCCACGCGAGTGTTCGTTTTGGAATGCCGGAAGACCCTTGCCACGAAGGCGAAGCACTTTTCCGGGCTGAGTTCCCGGGGCGATCTTTACACGGGCTTTCCCATCGATAAGAGGAACCTCTGCGCTGCCACCAAGAGCTGCTGTAGGGAAGTCGAGCATCAAGTTGTAGATGAGATCCTGGTCGTCGCGAATAAGTTCGGAGTTCTTCTCTTCTTGTATTACGATGAGCAGATCGCCGTTCACGCCGCCATGACGGGGAGCATTGCCTTCTCCTTTGAGCACGAGTGTCTGCCCATCCTGCACTCCGGCCGGGATATGGAATTCGACAATTGTCTCTTTCTTTTCGACTCCTGTGCCGTGGCAATACTTGCATTCTTCTGAAATGACTTTTCCCTCACCGTTACATTCCGGACAAACTGATTGCACTTGCTGAGCACCGAGGAACGTCTGACGCATCTGAGTGATATAGCCTGTGCCGCCGCAACGCTGACAGGTGTGGAATGCTGTTCCATCTTTTGCTCCTGTTCCGTTGCAGTGTGAACATGCGACGAATTTAGGAATCTTAAGTTTTTTATCGACTCCATTTGCAATGTCTTTGAGGCTGACCTTGACAGTGATACGAAGGTCGGTGCCTTTATTGACAGGTTTGCGTGCGCGGCTTCCTCCACCTCCATATCCACGGTAGGTGCCAGCACCAGCAAATGCATCGCCGAAGATATCTCCAAAGTTGGAGAAAATATCTTCCATAGAGAATCCGCCACCGAATCCACTGAATCCGCCGTAGGAGCCGCCTCCTCCACCGCCACCAAATCCTTTGGGACCCATGTCGTGGCCATATGTATCGTAGAGTTGACGTTTCTTCTCGTCGCTCAGAACGTCGTAAGCTTCAGCTGCTTCCTTGAATTTCTCTTCAGCTGCTTTTTGCTCTGATTCAGGCTTGTCGGAATACTTGTCGGGGTGGAATTGGATAGCCTTCTTCCTATATGCCTTTTTTATTTCGTCGGCTGTGGCGTTCTTACCGACACCCAGCACTTCATAATAATCTCTTTTTTCTGCCATGATAGTGAATCTTTAGGGTGATGAGTTGAGTCGGTTATTGTGCAACAGCTACTTTTGCATGACGAAGCACCTTATCGTTGAGCATATATCCTTTCTGAACAGTGTCAAGCACTTTTCCCTTCATGTCTTCAGTTGGAGCCGGCACTTGTGCGATGGCCTCGTGGATGTCGGAATTAAAGACTTCCCCGGTGGAGTTCATTTCCTTGACTCCCATGCTTTCAAGATATTTGACAAGCTTATTGTATATGAGTGTCATGCCTTCGAGCACTGACTTGGCATCCTCTGCTGTCTCGGCAGCCTTAAGCCCACGTTCGAAGTCATCTACAATAGGAAGAAGTCCTTTGAGTACATTTTCTCCTCCGTTCTTGATTATTTCTGCTTTCTCCTTGAGGGTACGTTTGCGGTAGTTGTCAAACTCAGCAGCGAGGAAGAGGTATTCTTTCTTTTCTTTATCCACTTGTGCTTGGAGTTCGACAAGTTGGTTTTCAAGTGTATTGACTTCCTGCTCAGCCTGAGTGTCTTCGGAGTCACCGGCATAATCGCCGTCAATTACAGCGTTTTCTTCGAGCGAAGCATCTTCGATAGGCTCCTGCTCGTTTTCTTTATATTCTTTATTATCGTTCATAGTCTTTTTTTTATTATTGTAGTAGGGGTTGAAGCCTCTTCTGCGATTGTTTCTATTATTTCTGTAGTTCATGGTATCAAATATTGTGCCAATAAACGTTAAAATCGCCGTTTGGCTGGGTTTAAATTTTCTATTCAATAATCAAACGTTTAGGATGGCTTTGGGGTTCATTTAAATGCTGAAAAGTCTGTGAGTGTGCACACTTCGTTCGCACCACAATTGCTTGCTTATGAATTCTATTTTGTGGCTACAAAAGAAATGCAGCTACCTTCACAGGCGGCTGCAATCTTATTTTTCCATAATTCAATTTTAAACTAACCTAACATCATGAAACGATTTCCTTACTTTCTGAAATCAAAAC